>JBBQMQ010000091.1:0-11095 GCA_038329115.1 Bacteroidales bacterium | reverse complement strand
TGAGTGGGGTTTGGGGCAAAGCCCCAATTTAAACTATTAAAAATGATTATGATATGTTTTTTTTGTTTTTTTGTCATGTACTAAAAAGTTTTTGTTTCATTGCCGGAATGTGTATCTTTGTTCGATTAAATTTACAGAAATGACCAACCGTTACCTCAACTATAATCAGATTCTGAAATCAGAATTTGCTGAACGTGTTCAAAAAATATCCATTAATGCCGGCTTTACTTGTCCCAATAGGGATGGAAGCAAAGGAATTGGTGGTTGTACATACTGCAATAATCAGACTTTCAGCCCGGAATATTGCCAATCTGCCAAAACAGTGAGCCAACAAGTTGAAGAAGGAATTGCATTTTTTAACCACAAGTACCAGGCACAACTTTATCTAGCTTATTTTCAGTCGTATACAAACACGTATGATTCACTCGAAAACCTGAAAGCCATTTACGAAGAAGCCCTCTCCTACCCGAATGTTGCAGGAATTGTGGTTGGTACACGTCCCGATTGTGTGAACGATGAATTGCTCGGTTATTTTGCCTCATTGGCAAAGAAATATTATGTAATGATTGAATACGGCGTTGAATCAACAAACGATGAAACTTTACAGTTTATCAACCGTGGTCATAACTATGCCGCTGCCGAACAAGCAATTACTAAAACCGCAGGTCTTGGTATTCGCACCGGAGCTCATATCATTCTCGGGTTACCAAATGAGAACAGAGAAATGATACTATCGCATGCTTCAACATTATCCTCACTTCCACTTACTATGCTCAAAATTCATCAGTTACAGTTGGTCAAGGGTACAAAAATGGCACAACAATTTGAAGAACATCCCGAATGGTTTCATTTATATTCAGCCGATGAATATATCGATTTGGCTATTGATTTTCTAGAGCTTTTGAATCCGGAAATTGCAGTCGAGCGCTTTGTTTCACAATCTCCAAAAGAACTGCTTATCGCTCCAACCTGGGGCTTAAAGAACTTTGAATTCAGTGCAAAAATTGAAAAGCGATTGAAGGAACGGAATACCTGGCAGGGAAAAATATATCCCTGATGCCTAAAGGGGAATGCGTAATTTGACTCAAGTTTTTTTCAGAAAATATAAACTCTTTCATAACTTCTACGTTTAATATTTATAAACAATTATCATAACAAGTCTTTAAGCCACTTTAGGGGTTTGGGGCCAAATAAAACAATAGCAATTATGGCATTACAAGTAGGCGACAAAGCTCCGGAAATATTGGGAGTGAATCAGGATGGCAAAGAAATTAAACTGGCTGATTTTGCCGGCAAAAAATTGGTTTTATATTTTTATCCGAAAGACAACACACCGGGTTGCACGGCTGAAGCATGTAGCTTGCGCGATAATTTCAGCGATCTACGCAAAGCCGGCTACGAAGTGCTTGGCGTAAGCACTGACAGCGCTTCATCCCATCAAAAATTCATTGCAAAACAAGACTTACCTTTCAGCCTGATTGCCGATACCGATAAAAAACTTTCGGAAACTTTTGGCACCTGGGGCGAAAAATCATTGTATGGCAAAAAATATATGGGAATGCTGCGAACCACGTTTTTAATTGACGAAACAGGCACAATTTCCCGTGTTATTTTACCGAAAGAATTGAATACCAAGGAACATGCTGCCCAGATTCTCTGATTTTTTTTCATAAATATTGAGAGTCTTGCAGCAATTTGCAGGACTCTCTTTTTTTGCGCCTTTTTTATAAAGGTCAAAAATTATGTACCTTTGCATAAAAAAAGATGGCCACTACCCAATTTAATGTTTTCATAGATAAACTTCATATTTCAGTCGATGACAAACAACTGATAAAACTGACACTTTCAGGCAAAAGAGACAAAGAATCCGAGCTAAAAAAAGTCATTATCACTCCTGTAGAACTCAAAAAAGGGTATTGCCTGAATTTTGTATATCGACATAATACAAAAGATATTACCAAGAACTACGAAATTATTGAAGGAATTCAATTCATTGCCGACGCATTGGAAAATGAATTTTTGAACGCAGAAATGCTTTCTACAACTGAAAATATAAGCCTGAATATCCTGCCAAACGGGAAAGTAAGGTTGAAAATATCACCCTTAAACGTGCAGATTCCAGTACTTTTCACACATGACAAACCCAAAGAAAGATTGATTAACCATCATGAAAACATTTATCTGCGCGAATTGGGAATTACCAATGCCAATTGGGAAATTCGCCGCGAAATGAGCGACAAATACAAGCAAATCAACCAATATATAGAATTACTTGCCCCAAATTTAAATGAATTATCACTAAACGAAAATTATCATATTGTTGATATGGGATCCGGTAAAGGGTATCTTACTTTTGCTTTATACGATTATTTATCTAACAATCTGAAACATTCTATCCGAATGACAGGTGTTGAGTTCCGGGAAGATTTGGTAAATGTGTGCAATGCTATTGCTGAAAAAGCTTCTTTTAATCAACTAAAATTTGTAAAAGGAACGATTGCTGATACCACTCTTGAAAAGATAGATATTCTAATTGCCCTTCATGCCTGCGATACGGCTACCGACGATGCCATTTTCCGTGGAATAAAATCGGATGCTGCATTAATAGTTTGTGCACCGTGCTGCCACAAACAAATACGCAAAGCTATGAATGTGACGAGCGAACTGAGCAACGTTACGAAATTTGGCATTCTCAAAGAGAGACAAGCAGAAATTATAACCGATACCATCCGCGCCATGATTCTGGAAGCACATGGATATAAAACCAATGTTTTTGAGTTTATCTCGTTGGAACACACACCTAAAAACGTAATGATTGTGGGGAGGAAAACACAAAATGAAAATCCTGACAAACAACAAATTCTAGGCAATATTGCTGCAATTAAAAGGATTTATGGCATTGAAAAACATTATTTGGAAATGTTGTTGGGAATGTAGTTTTATTTAAATATTCCTGTAATTCAATATCTTATGCTCTTTAATTATCATTTCCTGATTACCGGCATACACCAGATTGGATACTCCAGCCCTGTCAGGTGCAATTTTTTTGAAATAATCGAGTCCTTTCAAAAAGTGTGGAGTAAATGTTTCAGCCGATTTTACTTCGTACATATTCAATTTATAGCCATCTTCCTGCAATATATCTACCTCATTTCCATGATTATCGCGGTAAAAATACAAATTATTGTCTAATCCTGCATTGTAGCGTTTTTTAAGCAATTCAAGCACCACCATGTTTTCGAACAACGAACCACGCAAAGGATGTGTTTCAACATGCGAAATGGTTGATAGTCCAAGCAAATAGGCAGCTAAACCAATATCATAAAAGTAAAGTTTGGGCGTTTTGACTAATCGCTTACTTATATTTACCGACCATGGTTGCATTATAAAAACAATATAAGTTGCTTGTAAAACCGACAACCAAGATTGAATTGTAAGATATGAAGTGCCAACTTCATTGGCTATACTACTTGCATTAAATAATTGTCCAGTACGACCAGCACAGAGTCGTAGAAATTTTTGAAATCCTACCAAATCTTTAATATTTATCAACTGCCGAACGTCTCTTTCAACATAGGTTTCATAATAATTTCGGTAAGCTTTTGTGGAATTCAATTTATCAGAATAGATAGCTGGATAAAAACCTTGCAAAATAAAATCGTCAACCGAATAATCTGAAGTAAGTTCGGCAATTTCTGAAATACAAAACGGCAATAGTTTTAAAATAGCAACACGACCTGCTAAACTTTGACTAATATTGCTTAACATGGAAACATTGTTACTACCAGTTAGAATAAATTGTCCTTTTTGCTTTTTTTCGTCTACAATACCCTGAATATAAGATAAAATATCCGGATAACGTTGAAACTCATCAATGATAGCGCCATTAGGATTTGAACTGAAAAATGCCCGTGGATCGGCAGATATCATAGTTCTGGTATCAGGATTTTCAAATGAATAATACGGTTTATCGGGAAAAACATGTCGTGCTAACGATGTTTTTCCTGCCTGACGTGGTCCTGTTATCATAATTACAGAATACTGTTTAGCCAAATCAATTAGTTCAATTTCTATATTTCGTTTAATCCACATATTGTACTAATTATAAGTTGTACTTGTATTTTGTACAAAAATAATACATTATTTTGATATACAAGCAACTAAATCAAAAATAATATGAGAAAAAACGACATTTTCGTACAAGCAGAAGCGTTTTAACAAAAAAGAGATCCACTCCACCTAACATTTTCTATTGAAATATAAAAAAACAAACCGATGAATTTAGTTTGCGATTTGAATAACAGGGTAATGGAGCAGTAAACGCTCAAGCGTGTTAATTTATGGCTAAAAAGTTAATTAAGGATTATAAATCCTAAGAATACAGAAAGTGGTGTTAAAAATCCCACCAACCAGTACGAAACTTTGTTCAATTAATCAGATATTGATATCCACTAGGACTGACAAACAACTTATTTTAAAAAACATTGCAGCAATTAAAAAACTGTATGGAATCGAAAAACATTATCTTGAAACGCTGCTTGATTTGTGAAATGCCTGTGCAAATGAAAAATTATCTGTTTATCCTTCTATTATTTCTCGCATCATACTCTAATGCTGAACCTTGGAAATTGATTTGGTCAGATGAATTCAACTATACCGGTTTGCTGGACTCCACAAAATGGATACACGAGTTTGGAAATATCAGAAACAGTGAACTCCAGCAGTATACTTTCCGTAAACTTGAAAATAGCAAGGTCGAAAACGGAAATTTACAGATTATTGCACTCAAAAACAACACAGATTCAACAAATTATACTTCGGCCAGATTATCCACCGACACCAAATTCAGCTTTATGTATGGAAAAATTGAAGCACGAATAAAAACACCAACCGGACAGGGAATTTGGCCGGCATTTTGGTTATTGGGTCAGAATATCGCTGATGTAGGAAGTCCAAAATGTGGTGAGATTGACATTCTGGAACATGTAAACAACGAAACAGTGATTCACAGCACCATGCATTGGGACAATAATGGTCTGGTTAGTTTTGAAAGTAAAAAAACATGTGATGTTCAACAGTTTCATACCTATGCCGTTGAATGGGATAAAGACAAGATTACATGGTTTTTGGATGGAAAAAAATATTTTGGAGGGAAAATAAACGGGAAGAAACAAAACAGCGATGAGTTTCGACATCCATTTTATATTATTTTCAATTTGGCTGTGGGTGGAAATTGGCCCGGAAAACCTGATAATACTACAATCTTTCCCGCTACTATGTATGTAGATTATGTTCGGGTTTATCAAAAGAAATAATTGATCTTATTCAAACTGCTTTAGAAAGAGAAAATATATATGAATCAAACTCCTGTAAATTATAATCATGAATTTACAGGAGTTTTGTTATTAAAAGTTGTTGTTTTAAGACTTTTTATTATTTCTCAGACCATAAAATTTGACTATCTTTGCACGAAAATAAAAGATATGGAGAACAGTCAAATGCTAAGCACTAACATCCTTTGGTTCTGCAACTTCTAAAACTTCTAAAAATATTATGATACAATTTTTTCGAACAAATTCTCACTACATTTATGCTGTTCAATCAGCAGAACAGCTCGAAGCAGACGGAGTCCTAAAATTAGAATGGCTCTTTAGTGAAGCCAAATTGCTCGAAGCCAATACAGTCGAAGGAAATTATGTCGGACCGCGCCGCGAAATGATTACGCCCTGGAGCACAAATGCCGTTGAAATTACTCAAAACATGGGAATTTCCGGCATTATTCGTATAGAAGAGTTTACATTGGTTCCCAACACTCCATCGGCTAAAGGTGGTTTGGAATACGACCCAATGCTTCAACGCATCTACACCGGATTGAGTCAGGAAATCTTTACGATTGACAAACAACCTGAACCAATCATTGAGATTGATGATATTGCTGCATACAGCGCACAAGAAGGATTGGCATTGAGTGCCGACGAAGTTGATTATCTGAACGGAATTAAAGAAAAACTAGGACGTAAACTAACAGACAGTGAGGTATTTGGATTCTCTCAAGTAAACTCAGAACACTGCCGTCACAAAATTTTCAACGGTCAATTCATTATCGATGGCGAAGAAAAAGAACTATCCTTGTTCAAAATGATTCGCAAAACATCGGAAGAAAATCCAAACAAACTGGTTTCGGCTTACAAAGACAATGTTGCTTTCAATGCCGGTCCAAGAATTGAGCAATTTGCTCCTGCAAGTGGCGACAAACCAGATTATTTTGAAATAAGAGAAATTGAATCGGTTATTTCATTGAAAGCAGAAACACATAACTTCCCAACTACCGTAGAGCCTTTCAACGGTGCTGCTACCGGTGCCGGTGGCGAAATCCGTGACCGCCTCGGCGGAGGAAAAGCCAGTTTGCCAATTGCCGGAACTGCTGTTTATATGACAAGTTATCCAAGAAATAAAACGAACAACCCCAGCCCCCTAAATCCCCCGAAGGGGGACTTTAAGAGCCAAGTATCTGAAATTGACAGTAAAAATATAGACAACACTAACCTCATTTCCTCCCCTTCGGGGAGGTCAGGTGGGGCTGTATGGGAAGACAATATTAACCCCCGCAAATGGTTGTATCAAACTCCTGAGCAAATTCTGATTAAAGCTTCAAACGGAGCTTCCGACTTTGGAAATAAATTCGGACAACCGCTTATTTGCGGTTCATTATTGACTTTTGAACACGAAGAAAACAACAAGAAATTCGGTTACGACAAAGTAATTATGTTGGCCGGTGGTGTTGGTTTTGGAACTATGCGCGATGCACTAAAAGGCGAAGTTGGCATAGGCGAAAAAGTAGTGGTAATGGGTGGTGACAACTACCGCATTGGTATGGGTGGTGCTGCTGTATCGTCGGTAGTAACCGGAGAATACGACAATGCCATAGAGTTAAACGCCGTACAACGTGCCAATCCTGAAATGCAAAAACGTGTTTCGAATGTGATTCGTACCTTGGCTGAAGCAGCTGTAAACCCGATTGTTTCTATTCACGATCACGGTGCAGGCGGACACCTGAACTGTTTATCGGAATTGGTAGAAACTACCGGTGGTAAAATCGATTTATCGGCACTTCCTGTGGGTGACCCGACTTTGAGTGCCAAAGAAATTGTGGGCAACGAAAGTCAGGAACGTATGGGATTCGTTATCGCTGAATCGGCCATTGAATCGGTTCGTCGCATAGCTGAACGTGAACGTGCTCCGATGTACGTGGTTGGTGAAACGACTGGCGATATGAGATTGACATTTTACCTGCCCCCTAACCCCCTGAAGGGGGAACAAGACGCAGACGCACTAACGGATTCGACTGTATCACCCAATTCTCTGAAGGGGGAACACAAAACCGGAGTACAGACTGCTTATCCTTCCATGTACTCTCGTTTGAAAGAATTGGCTGTTAAACACAGACATAATCCTACTCCGGCAGAAGAATTTCTTTGGGAACAACTTAAAGGTAAACATCTTGACAATTTTAAATTTAGAAGACAACATATTATAGGTGATTGTATTGCAGATTTTGTTTGTATAGAAAAGAAAATAGTAATTGAAGTAGATGGAAAATACCACGAAACAGCTGAAGTAAAAGAATACGATGAACTTCGCACTCTATTATTTCAAGAATATGGTTTCAACGTAATTCGATTTACAAACGAAGAAGTAATCAATGAAATTGAAAAGGTTCTAAAAAATATAAAGTCTGAACTAACCAATCTTACTCCCCCTTCAGGGGGCTGGGGGGCAGCTTCAGGGACAGGAGGGGCTTCTCCAATCGATTTACCATTGGAATATCTGATTGGTAAACCGCCACGCACCATTATGAACGACACAACGATTGATGAAAAATATGCTCCGGTAGAAATATCGGAAGAAAAACTTCAATCCTATATAGAAAATGTATTGCAAGTAGAATCGGTAGCTTGTAAAGATTGGTTGACGAATAAAGTTGACCGCTCGGTTACCGGTAAAATTGCCCGTCAACAATGTGCCGGTGAAATTCAATTACCTTTGAACGATCTTGGCGTGGTGGCGTTGGATTACCGCGGAACCGTGGGTATAGCCACTTCAATCGGACACGCGCCAATGGCTGCCATGATTGACTCGGAAGCAGGGTCTGTATTGGCTGTAGCCGAAGCATTAACCAACATTGTATGGGCTCAGTTGACCGACGGACTCGACAGCGTTTCGTTAAGTGCCAACTGGATGTGGCCTTGTAACAACCCTGGTGAAGATGCCCGTTTGTACAAAGCCGTTGAAGCTTGTAGCGATTTCTGCTGTTCATTGGGCATCAACATTCCTACCGGAAAAGATTCACTTTCGATGACCCAAAAATATGGCAACGACAAAGTATTTTCGCCCGGAACAGTAATTATCTCGGCCGGTGCGGAAGTTTCGGACGTGAAGAAAACCGTTTCACCTGTATTGGTAAACGATGAAAAAACAGCGGTTTATTACATTGATTTCTCGTTCGACAAACATAAACTGGGTGGTTCGGTATTAGCACAAACATTGAATAAAATTGGTGACGAAGTACCAACTGTACAAGATGCCGAATACTTCAAAGCGGCTTTCGATAGTATTCAGGAATTGATTGGTAAAAACTTGATTTTGGCCGGTCATGACATTTCGGAAGGTGGTATTATCACTGCTTTATTGGAAATGTGTTTCGGAAATACCAGCGGCGGTTTGAACGTAAACCTTGAATCTATTGCTGAAAATTCATTGGTAACCATGTTGTTTGCTGAGAATCCGGGTGTTTTGATTCAGGTAAAAGATAAACGTGCAGTTGAAAAAATATTGACTGAAAATGGTGTTGGTTTTGCACGCATTGCCGTTCCAATTGCCGAACGTCGTTTGGAAATCAGCCGCAAAAAAGAAGCTTATTCATTTTCCATTAACGATATGCGTGACATTTGGTTCCGCTCGTCTTATTTGCTCGACCGCAAACAAAGTGGCGAGATTTGTGCTTCGGCTCGTTTCAACAACTATAAAAACCAACCGTTGCAATTTGCATTTGCTGATAGTTTTAAAGGTAAATATTCGCAATTTGGAATTTCTCAACATCACCAACCAAGTGGCGTAAAAGCAGCTATTATTCGTGATAAAGGAACAAATGGTGAACGCGAAATGGCTTATGCATTGTATCTTGCCGGTTTCGATGTAAAAGACGTTCACATGACCGACTTGGCAACAGGTCGCGAAACGTTGGAAGACGTGAACATGATTGTATTCTGTGGTGGTTTTTCAAACTCCGATGTACTTGGTTCGGCCAAAGGTTGGGCCGGTGGATTCTTATTCAACGAAAAGGCAAAACACTCACTGGATAATTTCTACAAACGCAACGACACATTGAGTTTGGGTATTTGTAACGGTTGCCAGTTAATGATTGAACTTGGGTTGATTAATTCTGATCACGATGTTCAACCAAAAATGAAACACAATGATTCGCATAAATTCGAATCAGGTTTCGTAGGCTTGACTATTCCTGAAAATAACTCGGTTATGTTAGGTTCTTTGAGCGGAAGCAAACTTGGTGTTTGGGTAGCTCATGGTGAAGGAAAATTCTATTTACCTAAAAACGAAGATCAATATAACATCATTGCTAAATATTCGTACGCAAATTATCCTGCCAATCCGAACGGCTCAGATTACAGTGTTGCCGGAATCTGCTCCACCGATGGTCGTCACTTGGCTATGATGCCTCACCCTGAACGTGCCGTGTTCCCGTGGCAATGGGCGAATTATCCTGCCGACCGCAAAAACAGCGACCAAATCACTCCGTGGGTGGAAGCGTTTGTGAATGCACGGGTTTGGGTAGAAAAAATAGTTGGTAGAAAGTAATTCCAAAACAGAATCCCGACTTCACTTTGGTGATGGCGGGATTTTTTATACTTAATAGAACAATTTTTACTACTTTTGTGAAAGTTTTCATACTTAAACACTATGCAAAGAATAATATCCATTCCGCTCTCCATCATAACCTATTTGTTGGTACTTTTTATTTTATGTTTGTTTCATATTATCCAGTTCCTCTGTTTGCATTTGTTTGGATACGAAGCACATAAACGTAGTGTTGACTGGATGGGTTTCTTTCTGATAAAAGTTTTACTAGTCAATTTCACAACAGCTAAAGTAGAATTCGAAACTGAGTTACCCGAAGGTAAACCCATTATTTTTGTAGCCAATCATCAGGGAGTGTATGATATTATCGGGATGGGCTGGTTTTTGCGTAAATATCATCTGAAATACGTGAGCAAAATTGAGTTGGGAAAGGGAATTCCCAGCATTTCGTACAATCTGAACCATGGCGGTTCGGTACTTATCGACCGGAAAGATCCAAAACAAGCATTACCGGCCTTGAAAAAAATGGCGGAATACATTCAGGCTAACAATCGGTCGACGGTTATTTATCCCGAAGGAACGCGTTCGCGCGACGGAAAGCCCGGACATTTTGCTTCGAACGGAGTAAAAATATTGTGCAAATATGCTCCGGACGCTTTGGTGGTTCCCATTACTATCAATAATTCCTGGAAAATTTTCCGTTACGGCGTATTTCCACTCGGCATCGGCAATCGTCTTAAATTTACCGTTCACCCTCCAATCGCGGTAAAAGAATATGATTTCAATACACTATTTGAAATGACAGAAAAAGCCATTGTTGGCGATTTAGAAACTGAATAGGATAACCAAATATCATCAATCCTTTCGATATTGATAAAACAATACCTAAAGACACATTTCCTGCCCTTTCCAAAAATTTCAATTTGAACAAATCAAAAGTAAAATCGTTTTGTTCAATTAAAGGATTTATTTCAGCCTTCTAACAACAAATTTGACCTATTTCAGATTTATATTTTCAAGTAAGCCAAATTAATGGTAATTTTGCAACGATTTACGATTGAAATTGTTGGAATGTTTATTAGAAGTAATAATTAAATTTTCAACTTTACAGATGAAAAAGGTATATATCATTTTTGTATTAATTTTTTTAAGTACAACGATAGCACTTGCTCTTATTCCCGACAGCATTTCAACGGTATACACCGATGGTGAATTTATT
>JBBQMQ010000090.1:0-11227 GCA_038329115.1 Bacteroidales bacterium | reverse complement strand
GTCCGCTTCGCTACCATTTACTTTAAAAACCTTCTTATCCTCCACAACCACCTGCCGATTTAGGTTTTGCGTTTGGATCTTGATTTGGATTGTAAGCTTTGTAGCCACCAATCAGACTTTTTACATTTTTATAACCTAGTTTTTTTAGTGCTACTGCTGCCAAAATACTGTTGTTTCCTGCGTTACAATACACTATTATTTCTGTTGTTTTTTCGGGCGGATACATATACTGAGCCATCCAAAAATCAGACGAAGCAATTTTAAATTCGAGCACTCCTCTTGGAATTGATACAGAACCTGGAATGTTTGCAGTATAATAATCGGAAGGTTGACGAACATCGAGCAACAGAAAATCACCCGTTTTTTCAACTTTAAGTTTAAGACTGTCGACGCTTATTGTTTTAACATCTTGTTTGTAGCCTGCTGCCATTTCGGCTGCGTCTTCGTATACACCCATACATGAAGCGAAAATTCCACATACAAGGCACATTGCTATAATTATTCTCTTTTGCATATTTATAAATATTTTAAAATGCACTGAATTTACCAGTACGTTCGTTCCATTTTACAAACCAATACCACAATAGAATTAAACCCAATACCAATGCAAAGGAGCCTGCATATCCCAAATAATCAGGTAAATAATTGCGGAATTTCATGGTTTGTGGTAATACATTATCCAAAGCCGGAACAATATATGCATTGGAAAGTGGCGAAATAAGAATTAATCCTAAAGCCGAAAACCAAAGTTTTATTTGCCCTTCGCCTACACGCCAAAGCGTACCTACCGCACAACCACCGGCTATGGTCATTCCCAAGCCAAATATAAAACCACCCATGGCTGCTTTAGCCCAAAAATGTGGAAATACCCAGGTTAATTCACGAGCTCGTTGAGATAACTCGCCAACAGCACCTATGCCAAAAACTTTTATAGCCGTAAAACCAATTAAACTTACAACCAAGCCTGCCATTACACCTTCAGAACCATGCGCTTCGCCACTCATAAACGGATCGCGAAATGCTTTAACAATACAAAAACGCGAACGTTGCGATATTAATCCCATTAATCCGGCTATAATGATAAACCACGACATAACCATATTTGTGCCCGAATAGCTGTAACTCATAATTGCAATTATGATTACTACCACGAATCCCAAAATGAGTTGCCATTTGCCCTTGCCAGGTGTTACAGCCAGAAGCGTATAGCTTTTTCCTGAACTCCAGCCCGGACGGTTTTCCATTTCCCAAATCAGGTATTTTAACGATAGGATTACACCGGCGAACATGGCAAATGTAAATACCAAAGCGCCTCCCGATAAAGCAGGTACTCCACTAAAAAATGATCCTATGGAGCAACCAATGCCCACAGTAGCTCCAATTGCCATTAATGAACCACCCAAAAAACCTTTTATCATTTCGCCTTTGGGCGGTACACGAAGTGCAAATTCTTTCGAAAACAATGCTCCGGCAAATGCTCCAAGTACAATTAATATCACAAGCATTCCATAATTATTTTCGCTCACGGGCACCACTTGTTTATCGCCGAATAAGCCAAACATTGCATACAGATTGTCGCCAACATTGGCTACACCACCACTTGCTCCCCAAGGACTTTTTACCGCAAACAAAATTGTATTGAGCATGCCCAACACAATACCACCAACCCAAACCGGCCAGTGTTTGCCAAAAAAGGTATTGAAAAGAGGTACAAATGGATGATTACTTTTTGATTCAGACATGTTGTTTTTCTCCTATGCTTTTTTTACAACTATGCGTGTTATTCCACCTTCCAAATCAGTCATTTCCACAAATTCGTTTCCGGTTTTAGTACACCAGTTTGGCAAGTCGGTTTTTGTTCCAGGGTCGGTGCCAAACATTTCGAGCGCTTCACCCGATTTCAAATCTTTCATTGCTTTTGCAACTTTCATCATTGGCATGGGGCACGATAATCCCTTACAGTCCAAAGTCATTTTCATTTCCATACTATTATTGTTTAAAATTTATAATGCAAAGTTTCATAATTTATTTTGTTGATTAAAGAAAAATCACATGATGTAATTCATCATTTACCACTCGCCTTATCAGGTAAAAACATGATTTATATCAATATTTATTCAGTTCTACAACATTTATTTAATGTCAAATTTGAAATTTTTTCTCAATAAAGAGTAATGATTAATTGTCTGCATATGATAGTCTTGATCTTGAATAATATATTTAATTGAATCGTTTAATTAAGTGTCATGTTCCGTTGGATTTTAGAATGTTATGCCAACTCGAAACTTTTTATTATTTTTATGCCACTTTTTCATGCACATGATATTTACATTTATATCCGCATGAAAAGTTAACCCTTAAATTTCTAAAAATGTTAAACATAATAAAAAAAGAAGGTCTTGTCCGAAATAGTTGCACACTGAATAAAGCGATAGCAGATTGTTTTGAAAATCTGACCGATGATGAACTTTTATTGCTGGAAGAAAATCATGTGGTGTTGACCTATAAAAAAGGTGAAAACCTCTGTAAACAAGGCACACTGGCTTCACATATTATGTATATATGTTGTGGTCTTGTAAAAGTGTATATGGAAAATGAAACAGGCTCCCTGATCCTTAAGGTTTTACCGGCAGGAAATATGATAGGATTAACTGCCTTACTGGATGGTTCTAATGTGTTTCGTTATTCAGCATCTGCTTATCAGGATTGTAATGTGCGATTAATTGACATAAGTGTTTTCAAAAAAATCATTTTGCAGAATTCGGGTTTTGCAAATGAAGTTATCAATATACTTTGTGAGAATCTGATTCAAACTCAAACACGTTTTTTTTCATACACCCAAAAGCAATCTTACGGAAAGCTTGCTGATACGCTGATTTGCCTCTCGTGCAACATTTTCAAGTGTGATGGTTTTGAACTTAATCTGACACGTAAAGAGTTAGCTGAACTAACCGGATTGACACCTGAAAGTGTAATACGGATTTTATCGAAATTTAAAAATGATAAACTGATTCAAATGGAAGGAAAAATGATTCATATTCTGGACATGGTAAAATTGAAACAAATTAGTGATTACGGATAATCAATAAATTTTTATCAAAAAATATTAGATGATTCAGGCTGTCAGTGTAAAAAACGGACAGCCTGTAATTTTATACGTTTATCGAAAAAAATAATCTGAATAATAATTTAACTCATCTTGCAGCTTTTCTGGTGGAAAGTTACCGTAATCACAACGGCAATGTTTGTGTACGCACCATGTTGAGTGCCGGTTTTTTGGATGAACTAAACAAACGAAAAAGTACAAAAGCTTTATGACGCATTAAAATATAAATATGCACCTTTCATAAAGAAAAAATCTGTAGTGCTCAAATCGGAATTCCGAGAGTAACAAATTTCTGATTAGCAGAAGGTTTGGTCTAAATTGCTGCAAAGTGGGTTAAAACAGCGGTAAGCGGTAAGCGGTAAAATGTAAGCAGAGCCTGATCGGATTGGTCAGGCTCTTTTTTATTTGAATGAAAACTGGGGTTATTTTAATAATGAAGCAATTACTTTCGTCATTTGCTTAAATTCCGCTTCGTCGTACAGTCGGGTGAGGAAAACAATTTTACCCGTTTTGTCAATGATCACGTTTCGGGTAATACCGGCTTCGCACTGAGCATACAAAGCAAAAATATCGGCTTTCGGGTCAAGTCCGATTGGATAAGTAACCGGTATTGATTTAGCAAATGTTTTTACTGTTTCGAGCGGTTCGTCGCGGTCTACCGCCAGTAGAACAAAGTTAGAATTGCTCTTGTATTTTTGCCAGATATCCTTTTCGATAAATGGCATTTCCTTGCGACAAACACTACACCAGCTGGCTGTAAACTGTAGCATCACCACTTTTCCTTTCAGTTCCGACAGTTTTACGGTTTTACCGCTTGTCAGCTTCATGCTAAAATTTGGAGCCATATCGCCCACTTTTACCAGATAAGCGCGATCCTCTTTGCTTTGAGCAAAACTGATTGCCGATATCGTTAAGAATATTGCTAAAATGAATTGTTTCATATTACTTGCTTTGAAAAAAGACCAAAACAAACACTTGTCATGGTCTTTTTGATAACTATAAACAGTAAACTAAATTTACATTTCCCATTGTTCGCAGGTAGCAATCAGGTCGTCGAAAGTTTTGATTTTCGATTTGGCCTGTACCTCTGCGATTTGGGCAACAACGCCTGCATCATAGGTTTCTTCTTCCACATCGCGAATAATTCCCAATGCAATCGGCATTTCAGGTCCTTCCATCAAAGCCAGTTTCATATGAAGCGTGCTGTCGGAAGTTGAAGCATCATGAATAAGAATATTTTCTTCGGTAATGCCGTTTTCGCCAAGGGTTACCACTTTCAGGTTGAAACCATCCAGCACGAGGCCTTTATTCATATCTTTGCCGAAAATCATTCGCTTTCCATGCTCTAGTACGACCGTTCTGTCGGCACGAAATTCTTTTTCAGCCAACCAACTGTGCGCACCATCATTGAAAATAACGCAGTTTACCAAACATTCAACAATAGAAGTTCCTTTGTGTTTGGCTGCGGCCAGAATTGTCATTTGTGCTGTTTTCAGATCAACATCGAGCAATCTTCCGAAAAAAGTTCCGCGAGCTCCCAGAGTCAGTTCTGCAGGACGGAAAGGACGTTCAACAGTACCAAAAGGAGAAGATTTTGTTACAAATCCTTTCTTGGTAGTTGGTGAATATTGTCCCTTAGTCAGACCGTAAATCTGATTATTGAAAAGCAATACATTGATATCGATGTTACGACGAACGCTGTGAATAAAATGATTTCCACCAATAGCCAGACAGTCGCCATCTCCGGTTATTTGCCAAACGGTTAGTTCCGGATTTGCTACTTTTACTCCAGTTGCAATGGCAGCTCCACGTCCGTGAATGGTGTGAAAACCGTAACTACTGGTATAATAAGGCAAACGTGAAGAACAACCGATACCTGAAATAACGGCTGTATTGTGCGGTGCAATTCCCAGATCGGCCATCACTTTCTGAAGTGAACTAAGCACGGCATAATCACCGCAACCCGGACACCAGCGAACATATTGATCGCTTTTAAAATCCTTGGCCGTATATTGTATTGTTGCTGTAGTTTCCATAATATAGAACTGTGAAATAAATTACTTATTTTAATAATGTAGCGAAATGATCTTCCAGTTCGGTTGCCGTGAATGGCATACCCTCAACTTTGTTGTATTGCAAAAATTCCACTGCGGGAACTTTCGATCGAAGAAGAGTTGCAAATTGTCCGCTGTTTAGCTCGCAAACTACCACCTTTTTATAACCCTGAATGACTTTCACCGTATTTTTCGGAAGCGGATTGATATAATTGAAATGAGCCAATGCTACCTTTTCGCCTTTTTTGTTCAATGCATTTACGGCACTCATTAAATGCCCGTGTGTTCCACCCCAACCAATAACCAATAAATCGGCATCTTTATTACCTTCCACTTTTAATTCGGGAATAACGTTGCTGATATAATTAATCTTTTCTTCGCGTGTGTCCACCATTTTCTGGTGATTCATCGGATCGGTAGAGATAGCCCCTGTATTATAGTCTTTCTCCAGTCCACCGTTACGATGTCCAAAACCTTCAACTCCCGGAATGCTCCAGTAACGAACTTTGGTCTTTTCATCGCGGGATGCCACATTAAAACCTTCCATATCCGGACTTACATAATTGGGATGAATTTCGGGCAATTCGGCTAATGTCGGTAATTTCCATAGCGAGGTTCCGTTGCCAATAAAGGCGTCGGTTAATAAAATCACCGGAGTCATGTGTTCCAGTGCAATTTTACTTGCCATAAAGGCAAAATGGAAACAGTCATCGGGTGTTCCGGCAGCCATAACCACAGCCGGGCTTTCACCGTTACGACCATAAAGAGCCTGAAGCAAATCGGTTTGTTCTGTTTTGGTAGGTAAACCTGTTGAAGGTCCGCCACGCATCACATCAACAACTACCAGCGGCAATTCTGCCATGACGGCTAAACCAATAGCTTCCGATTTCAAGGCCAAACCAGGACCGGAAGTGCTTGTTGCAGCCAAACGACCGGCAAACGAAGCTCCCAATGCAGCGGTAATTCCCGCTATTTCATCTTCGGCTTGAACCACTTTTACGCCCAAATCTTTGCGGGCAGCCAGTTCGTGCATGATATCCGTTGCCGGAGTAATCGGGTAACTTCCAAGAAATAATTCAAGACCTGCTTTTTTTGCTGCCGCAATCAAGCCCCATGCTGTTGCTTTATTTCCGCTTATGCTGGTGTATTTTCCTTTCGGAGTATCGTGCGATTTTTCAACAAAATAGGTGGATATGGTTAAATGTAAATTGCTACCGAAGTTATACCCATCAGTTAGAACTTTTACATTCGCATGAAGCAAATCAGGTTTCTTTCCGAATTTGTTTTCCAAAAAATGAATAGCCTGATCGATAGGGCGGTTAAACAACCAACAAACCAATCCTAGCGAAAACATATTCTTGCTGCGCAATACCGTTTTATTTTCAAACCCAAAATCTTTCAAACTTTCCTGAGTCATGGTCGATAATGGAGCCGGAATTAATTGAATAGTTTCTGAAATTCCAAGTTCTTCAAATGGATTTTCAGTTTTAAAACCTGCTTTTTCGAAACCGGACTTGATAAATAAATCGGAATCGAAAATGATAACTCCACCTTTCTTAATGGCATTGGCATTCACTTTCAATGCAGCAGGATTCATAACTACCAACACATCGGCATCGTCGCCCGGCGTGTATATTTTACTCGACCCCAGATGAACCTGAAATCCGGATACGCCACCCAAAGTTCCCTGTGGAGCCCGTATTTCGGATGGGTAATCGGGGAAAGTGGAAATTTCGTTTCCTAAAATGGCTGAAAGATTGGAGAATAGCGTTCCGGTTAATTGCATACCGTCTCCGGAATCACCCGAGAAACGAACGACTACATTGTCCAATTCGGTTTTTGTTACTTTATCCATTTTTAAAGTTGAAATATTTTTGTTTGTAATGTTCAGATAGCAAAAATAGCTAAATATATTTCAAATCACTATCTTGCTTGCAAAATTATGCACAAATTGATAATACTTGTGCAATATTAGACTATGCTATTTAATTCCGGGTTGTAATCCGCCGCAAAATAACAAATTAGAAGTCAGCATTGTTCGGTGTACGTGGAAATGGTATTACATCGCGAATATTCGACATGCCTGTTACAAATAATAATAAGCGTTCGAAGCCCAATCCAAATCCCGCATGGGGTGCTGTACCAAATTTACGGGTTTCCAGATACCACCAGATATCTTTGGTAGGAACACCCATTTCGTCAGCTCTGTTTTTGAGTTTATCATAATCTTCTTCGCGTTGCGAACCGCCAATGATTTCACCAATTTTCGGGAACAAAACATCCATGGCCCGAACGGTTTTACCATCATCATTTTGTTTCATGTAGAACGATTTGATTTCTTTCGGATAATCGGTCAGTATTACCGGTTTTTTGAAATGTTGTTCTACCAGATAGCGTTCATGTTCCGATTGCAAATCAGTTCCCCACCCTACCGGGAATTCAAATTTATGACCTTTGGCAATAGCTGCTTCCAGTATTTCAACTCCTTTTGTGTATGGTAAACGTTCAAAATCATTGTCCACAACAAATTGCAAACGTTCAATTAACTCTTTATCGTACATGTTGCAAAGGAACTGAATATCATCCTTGCAATTATCCAACGCCCATTTTACGCAATATTGAATAAAATCCTGTGCTAGTTGCATGTTTTCTTCAATTTCGTTGAAAGCAACTTCCGGTTCAATCATCCAGAATTCCGACAAGTGACGCGGTGTGTTTGAGTTTTCAGCACGGAAAGTGGGTCCGAACGTATAAATAGAACCCATCGACATAGCTGCCAATTCGCCTTCCAGCTGACCCGAAACAGTTAAGCTTGCTTGTTTTCCGAAGAAATCATTGCTGTAGTCAATCTGACCGGCATCGTCTTTTTTCAAGTCATACAGGTTCATTGTTGTAACCTGAAACATTTGTCCGGCGCCTTCGCAATCTGAAGCCGTAATAATCGGCGTATGGAAATAGAAAAATCCACGTTCGTGAAAAAATGTATGGATAGCCATAGCCATATTATGACGAATGCGGAAGATGGCACCAAAAGTATTGGTTCGTGGACGTAAATGAGCAATTTCGCGAAGAAATTCCATGGTGTGGCCTTTCTTTTGCAATGGATACGTTTCAGGGTCGGCTATACCATAAATTTCAATTTTTTCAGCTTGAATTTCCACACTTTGACCCTGCCCCATCGATTCTACAAGTTTACCTGTAACACTTATACAAGCTCCTGTTGTGATGGGTTTCAGAAATTCATCGCCAAATGTTGAGTTGTCGGCAACAACCTGAATATTATTAATGGTTGAACCATCGTTCAACGCGATAAAACTTACATTTTTGTTTCCGCGCCGAGTTCTGACCCAGCCTTTTATGTTTACTTCAGCACCAAAATCTTTCCGTTTCAATGCATCCACTATTATTGTTCTGCTCATAATATTTATTCTATATATCCTTAAAATAACTAATTTTGCGTTTGAGACTGCAAAAGTACAAAATTTCGTTGAGAAATTAAGTCACTATTAAAACAAAAGCACCTGTTTGATGTAAACAGATGCTTTCAAATTAATTCAATATGATATTATTATTTACCTGATTGTTCTATAGTACCAATCATACTCATTGCACAACGGAATCCAATATCGTTTGCCGATTTATCCTGATCCAGGAAACGGCGGGTTGAAGGGTTTAACCAATAGATACGGTCTTTCCACGAACCACCTTTGTAAACACGTGTTTTATCAGTGATTTTAGGGCGTAACACATCGGTAGGATCAAGCTTTTCATTCGTTTTCACATTTGCCATCCCGGTAGAATCGGCTATTACAAAGTTAAGTTGCGACATGGCATCCCCGTCCTTAAAGTTACGAACATCATCGTCTTTCGCAACCTCTGTTGCAATCCTACCCAAAGAATCAAGTTGATAAACTTTATTGCCTATAGCATCTACACTGGATACAACCGGTGTTAAATATACATTTCCTCTGAATGAGTTATATTCAGCAACATCTTCATAGGAAGTTGCACGATAAACATCCAAAACCCATTCGTTCACATTGCCCGCCATATTATACAATCCAAAATCGTTAGGATAATACCAATTTACAGGAGCAGTAATGGTAGCTTTATCGTTCAGACTACCCGAAGTTCCCATCATATCACCACGACCCCGTACAAAGTTTGCTTCCATCATTCCCAATTCTCTTTTGGTTGGGTTACGAACCTGTGAGCCTGCCCAAGGATAGATTTTCCCTTCCGGAACAAAACCTTCTTTATTCGAAATAATGGCATAAGCGGCAAATTCCCATTCAGCTTCTGTCGGTAACCGATAATCCGAGAAAAGAATTCCATCAGTCATATCTACTTTTCGGTTTCTTCCGTAAAGGTCTTTTTTTGGATTTTTGCCAGCTGCAGGTTGATAACTATCCTGTCTCAGGTATTTCTGAGTGTTGAAAACAAAACTGCTGGCAATTGAATCGTGATTGGTTTGTTTGTCCAGATCAGTAAATTTCGGAGGTGCTATAATACCTGCACGGACTAAAGCCAGTTCATTTACCCTGTCGGTACGCCATGTACAATAGTCCATTGCCTGTTCCCAGGTAATTCCCACTACCGGATACTGATCGAAAGCCGGATGTGAAAAGTAATTTTCGAGATAGGGTTCGTTATAAGCTAACTCTTCGCGCCAGACTTTTACATTGGGTTGAACTTTAGCAACTAATATTGGTGCCGTTTTACCAAAAATCACCTGCATCCAGTTTGTATATTCGCGCCAGTCGATATTTCTGATTTCATATTCATCCATATAAAATGAACTTACCGTAATTCTGCGGGGTTTATTATCGCGGGGAGCGGTAATATACTCACCTTTTTCACCAATAGTGTATGATCCACCTTCAATAGCGACCATTCCACTTGGAACTTCTGTAATGTAATTTTTCTTAACAGTAAATCCTGTTGCAGTTTTATCATTATATTGCCACCCTGTAACCCGGGAATAACTTTCATTAGTTGATTTTGAACAACCAATCAAAGTGATTGTCAAACATACTGATGCTAATCTAGCTATGGTTTTCAATTTCATAAGAGTATGATAATTTTAAATATAAATTGTGTAGAAACAATAGTGCAAAAATAGTAATTTTTTTCTTGTATATATTCAATGAATAAATATTTTTTCACTTTTTCGTGAAAAATGATACATCATAATAACTTGATTTCGGCAAAAAACGTATATTAAGCTATAAAAATTTCTATTTTTCAGTAATTTTATATGTCTGTCACTCTTTTTTGTTACATTTGCAAAGGCATAAATCATTTGCAATTTCGGATGTTGGCTATGAATGGTGATACTTTGTTTTTAAAATTAAACAACAGGTTGGTGGACTTATCAACACCCCTGATTATGGGAATTTTGAATGCAAGCCCCGATTCGTTTTACAAAGGAAACCGGTTTGTCAGTGATAAAGGGATATTGCAGGGCGCTGAAAGGATTTTAACAAATGGTGGGCGGATTATTGATATCGGTGGGTATTCTACCCGTCCGCAAGCTGAACCTGTTTCGCAGGTTGAAGAAATCAGGCGGGTCTCAGAAGCTATTGAGTTAATCCTGAAAAAATTTCCTGATACTTTTATTTCTGTTGATACGTTCCGTTCGAGTGTAGCCCGCCATGTGGTGCGAAATTACAGGGTGGCGATGATAAATGATGTGAGCGGTGGCTCGATGGATGATTTAATGTTTGAAACTATTGCCGATTTGCAGGTAGCTTATGTGCTGATGCACATGCGTGGCACACCGCAAACCATGCAAACTCTAACAAATTACGAGGATGTCGTTTCGGACGTTTTACACGCGCTGGAAAAGAAATTAACCCGGCTCAGATTACTTGGTGTGCATGATGTGATTGTTGATCCCGGATTCGGATTTTCCAAAACGATGGAACAAAATTACAAACTTCTGCAAAAATTATTGTACTTTAATACCTTAAACACGCCGATTTTGGCTGGGTTATCCCGAAAGTCGATGCTTTATAAATTATTGGAAACCGATGCCGAAAATTCACTGAACGCTACAACTGCCGTG
>JBBQMQ010000089.1:0-11248 GCA_038329115.1 Bacteroidales bacterium | reverse complement strand
ACCACCTACATAAATGGCCGCTTTTTTACCTGTTAATCTTTCTTTATACCAAGCCAGTTGCGGAATAAGTTTTGTGAATTCTTCTTTTACCAACTGACGAGCTTTTTCCATCATTTCATCATCTTTAAAAAAACGAGCTACATCATAAAGTGCATCGCTCATATCCTCAATTCCAAAATACGACACCCGCATAGATGGAATGTTGTATTCGTCTTTCATTATTTTGGCCAGATAATTCATAGAGCCTGAACATTGAACCACGTTAAGAGCGGCATTGTGAGCATTGCAAATATCGTCCACACGTCCGTCGCCGGTAATGGTGGCATTTACATGTACTCCCATTTTTTTGTAGTATTCCAGCAATATCCAAAGTTCGCCGGCCAGGTTGAAGTCGCCCAGAATGTTGATACTTTTTGCAGGAGTATAAGGTTTGCTTTTAGTGCCAACGAGTTTGAAAATAGACTCGCAGGCTACTTTGTATCCATCTTTTTTTGATCCCTGAAAACCAGGCGATTGAACTGCAATAACCGGAATTCCTTTTTCTGCTTCCAATTGGCGACAAACGCGTTCCACATCATCACCAATAACTCCTACAATACAGGTGGAATAAAGGAAAGCCGCTTTTGGATTATGTTTTTCGATTAGCTCCAGAGCTGAATCGTATAGTTTTTTTTCGCCTCCGAAAATTACATCTCGTTCTTGAAGATCGGTGCTAAAGCTGAGTCGGTGCAATTCCGGTCCAGAAGAAAGTGAACCGCGGATATCCCAGGTATAAGCTGCACAACCAATAGGTCCATGAATGAGGTGAAGCGCATCAACAATCGGATATAGCACCACCCGCGAACCGCAAAATACACAGGCACGCTGACTTACACTGCCAGCCAAACTGGCTTTGTTGCAATCAATTGTCCGCTCGTTGGCGCCTGCAAGTGATACCTGATTTTGTCTTTCGTCTAATAATATACCCCTAGCCCCTAAAGGGGAACTGAAGTTACTTTTGTAGTCTTTATCTGTTTTAATATTCCTCATTTTAAAAAAGTTTAAAGAATTACTACTAATTTAGTTCCCCTTCAGGGGTTAGGGGTGTTTTTTTACAATTGGAATTCAAATTTTTCTTCCAAGCTCGTTCTGTCGATATGATCTAAGAAAGCATCCATAATTTGTTTTACTAAGTTGGCACCACCGTTGTAACCCGTTTTTGCAAAATAGTTATGTCCGGGACGGTCAGCAATCGGGAATCCAAAACGTACAAACGGAATATTTTCATCACGTGCAATGTATTTTCCGTATGTGTTTCCAATCAATAAATCAACACCTTCTTGTTTAATCCATTGGTGCAGTTGGAACATATCGGCCATTTCACCATTTTTGATTTTTGCTTCAGGTATATCTTTCAATATTTCCGGCATTTTCTCGGCGAAATATTTGCTTGGTGTTCCGGTTACGATATACACCGGCTTCATATCCAGGCTAACTAAAAATTCTGTGAGTGGAACTAAGGTGTCAGGATCTCCAAAAAGAGCTACACGTTTTCCGTATAGATATTTTGAGCTGTCTGAAATTAAGTCAATCAGGCGTCCGCGTTCGTCGCTCAATTCTTGTGGAATTGGAAGGTTGGCATGGCGGCTCAATGACATCAAAAAACGGTCAGTTGCTTTGAATCCGATAGGGATGTCCAGCATTTCAAATTTCACTTTACATTTGTTTTCCATTTTAATACAAGCATCTTCGGTGCTCATTGGACCAAAACCAAGGGTAAATTTACTGTCGCCGGTCAGTTTTAAATCTGTAATGGTTGTTCCACCTGTTGGATACATTTTGTAATGTCCATCAAGCGGAGTGTCCAACACACCTGTCATATCAGGAAACATAATGGTACGAGCTTCCATAACCGCTGCTAGGCGTTTGATTTCGCCCATATCCGAAGGTTCCATCCAACCTGCAACGAGGTTGATTACATTCCGTTTTTTAGGAGTTGCCGTGGAGAAAAATTTCACCATGGCAGCTACCTGATTTGAATATCCTGTAACGTGTGTTCCAACGTAACTTGGCGTATTGCAATAAATCACTTGTTTTCCTTCCGGAATCAAACCGTCATCTTTTGCTTTTGAAACAATCTGAACAAGGTCATCACCGATCGTTTCCGATAAACAAGTGGTGTGAACTGCAATGACTTCAGGATTATAAACCGTAAACATGGTGTCGATTGCCGAAAGTAAGTTGGCTGATCCCCCGAATACAGAAGAACCTTCTGAAAACGAACTGGTTCCGGCCATGATCGGTTCACGGAAGTGACGCGAAAGCGCACTACGGTGATATGAACAACATCCTTGTGAACCGTGACTATGAGGCAAGCATCCGTGGATTCCCAATGCTGCATACATTGCTCCTACGGGCTGACAGGTTTTAGCAGGGTTAATAGTCAACGCCTTTCTGTCTATTTCTTTTGCTGTTGTATGTCTTAGTAACATAATGTTTTAAATTTAAAAGAACCACCCCTAACCCCTAAAGGGGAACTGAGTTACTACGGCTCTTTGATTAATAAAGTCAATTTCATCTATACTAATTAACTTGTCGAAACTATGTCTTAAGCCCCTTCAGGGGTTTGGGGTTTCTTCAAGTCCCCTTTAGGGGTTTGGGGTCTTAATTAAATACGTATTCCGCTTCAACTACTTCTTCGCGTTCCCAAGGAGCTTTCATTTGTTTGAAAATTGTGCTGCAAGCAATCATTTCAATGTCTTTGTAGAAGTTAATAGCACCTGCAAAAGCTGCGTACGGTCCACCGTTATCGTAGTTGTGGAGCTGTTTCATTGGGATACCCATTTTCTGAACCACATATTTTTCTTTGATACCGGCACAGAACACATCTGGTTTGTACATTTCAATTAGTTTTTCCATTTCGTAATGGCTCAAATCGTCAACTACCAATGTTCCTTTTTTCATTTCGGTCATCATACCCTTGTATTCGTTGAATTCGATATCGAATTTTTCTTTCAACTCGGCCAGTTCTTCTTCCGATTTGCGTGGCTTGAAGCGTGTTGGATCCGGATAAACAGTTATTTCCTCAATGTTACGGCTATCAGCGTCAATCTTTATAGTTGGTATTACGCGGCGACCTTCGTAGTCATCACGGTGTCCGAACTCATAACCTGCCACCAATGTTTCCATTCCTAATTCATTAAATAATTCCTGATAGTGGTGAGCGCGTGAACCTCCAACAAACATCATGGCAGTTTTGCCGGTTGTTTTTACTTTGGCTTGTTCAATCGCTGCGTTTACAGCTATCATTTCGTCGGCTATCACTACTTCAATACGGTCCATCAACTCCTGATCTCCGAAATACTGACCTACTTTGCGCAATGTTTTAGCAGTGGCTTCGGCTCCGATAAAGTTGGCTTTTGCCCATGGAATACCGAATGAAGTTTCCAACATTTCTGCCACGTAGTTGATCGAACGGTGACACATTACCAAGCTGAAGTCGGCTGTGTGAGCTGTTTCAAATTGCTCGATAGTAGAATTGCCCGACATAGTAGCGATAATATCCACTCCGATTCTTTCAAACAAATCATCGATAACGAAAGCGTCACCACCGATATTATATTCGCCCAATACGTTTATGGCGAATTTGTGTTTACGTTTCGGATTATCGTTGCGACCAATCAGGTGTTTGTACAAACCGTTGTTGGCAATGTGGTGACCTGCTGATTGAGATACTCCACGGTAACCTTCGCAAGAGAAACCAAAGATGTTTACAGCTGGATATTCTTCTTTCATCTGGCGGGCTACACGGTGAACGTCGTCACCAATCAGTCCAACCGGACAAGTAGAGAAAATGGCAATGCCTTTTGGTTTGAATAATTCGTATGCTTCACGAATGGCAACTTTCAATTTTTCTTCTCCACCAAACACGATATTTGAATCTTGAATATCGGTCGAGAATGAATAAGGGATGAAATTTTCCATTTCCGGTTTATCGGCGCGGGTTTGGTTACGACGTGTTAACCACGAGTAATATCCACAACCGATTGGTCCGTGTGTGATATTGATAATGTCTCTTGTTGGTCCGAGTACTACCCCTTTACAACCTGCGTACGTACAACCACGTTGTGTAATGATACCCGGAATAGTACGAACGTTGGCTTGAATCATCGGAATCGAACCCGGATCATTCACCACTATAGATTTTACTCTTTTTTTTCCAATCTTAGAAGGATACACTTTTGCTATTTCTTCAGCAAATTTATCCATTTCTAAATTTTCTATTAATGTCTTTCCCATAACCTTATTTTTAATTAAGAATTAATAATTAAGAGTTAATAATTAGTGCTTTGCCAGCATTTTAATTATTATATCTTTTGAAATTGTACTTTTGAAAATTATTAATTTTTAATTGTGAATTATTAATTAATCTAATGTAATGTCGCCCGATTCTGCTGTACGAACACGAATAGCGTCGCTTGCCGGAATTACAAATATTTTTCCATCACCACTTTTGCCTGTTTTATTGGTATTCAGAATAGTCTCAACAGCCAGGTCTTTCTTCTCGTTAGTTACAACGAGTGTAATCATTCGTTTTGCTTTCAAACGAGGCATATTAATAATGAGTTCCTGTTGATCTTCATCTAAACCGGCAGCTTTTTCAAAACCGCCTTTTCCTTTTCCGCGTCCTAACACCGGCATAGCGGTAAAAGATGGAAGGCCGGCATCCGAGAGCGCAAGCTTAGTTTCACTCATTTTGTCAATGCGTATCATTGCTAATATCAATTTCATACTTAAATAGTTTTTAACGGCCCCCCAACCCCCTAAAGGGGGAGAAAGACCAAGTTTGTAATAAGCCCCTTTCAATTGCAGATACTACGTTCTTAAAGTCCCCCTTCAGGGGGATTTAGGGGGCCGGTCATTTCAGTCTTTCTTCCCGCTCGAAATGGTGTAACTTTCTTCTACCGGAGTAACGAAGATTTTACCGTCACCAAACTGACCTTTTTCGCCTGAACGGGCTGAACCCATAATGGTTTCGATCACGAAATCTTTGTCTTTTTCAGGAATAACAATCATCAAAAGATCTTTAGGAAGTTCATCGTAAGTAACGTTACCTACTTTGATACCACGTTGTTTACCACGACCGAAAACGGATAATTTTGTAACTGCCGGAAAGCCTGCATCGAATAATGCTTTCATGACTATGGTCGATTTCTCCGGACGAACTATTGCTCTTAATAAATACATAATCAAAAATGTTAGCCCCCCATCCCCCGAAGGGGGAGTAAGAGGTTGGTTTATAAATTCATTTAATTTTTAAATACTGCGTTCTTTAAGTCCCCCTTCGGGGGATTTAGGGGGCTGTGTATAGGAGGTTATCTAGTTCATAATTCCAAATCCTACCAACAGTTCTTCCAATGCTGACATTTCCAACGGCTGTGGAATAACGAACATTTGGTTGTCATTGATTTTTTTTGCCAATTGACGGTATTCGTCTGCCTGACCATGATCTGGAGCGTGGTCTATAACTGTTTTACGGTTAATCTCAGCGTGTTGAACCATGTTGTCGCGAGGTACAAAGTGAATCATTTGCGTTCCCAACTGGCGAGCAAATTCTTCAATCATATTTGCTTCGTTGTCCACTTTACGTGAATTGCAAATCAAACCACCCAAACGAACTGTTCCTACTTTACCAAATTTAGAAATAGATTTACAAATGTTGTTGGCAGCATACATAGCCATCATTTCACCCGAAACTACAATGTAAACTTCTTCGGCTTTACCATCCCTGATTGGCATGGCGAATCCACCGCAAACAACATCACCCAATACGTCGTAGAATACATAATCCAACGATTTGTCTTCGTCATAAGCTCCAAGTTGTTCCAACAAGTTGATAGAAGTGATAATGCCACGACCTGCACAACCTACGCCTGGTTCCGGACCACCCGACTCAACGCAGCTGGTATTAGTAAAACCTGTTTTCATTACATCGTCCAAATCAATATCTTCACCTTCATCGCGCAAGGTGTCCAAAACTGTTTTCTGTGCTAAGCCATGAAGGAGTAAGCGAGTTGAGTCGGCTTTTGGGTCACAGCCCACAACCATTACTTTTTTTCCCATTTCAGCCAATCCGGCTACTGTGTTTTGCGTTGTGGTACTTTTACCGATTCCGCCTTTTCCGTAGATCGCAATTTTTCTCATCTTTTTATACTTTAAATAAATAACTAATGTTCCTGTTTTTTGAATTTCTTGAAACACTATATTCATTTACCGTGCCATTAACAATTATTTACGATTTGTGACATACAATATACGATTTCAACTGTCAGTATATCAGGAAAATAAAAAGATAAAAATAATTGAGAATTTAGCAAAATGGTTGTTTTTAAGAAAAGCTACTGATTGCTAAAAGTGGTCGTTTTCCTACCTGAATGTAGGAAAATGTACTTAAAATGTAGGAAAATGAAAGCAGTTTTCACGGACTTGTACTTCGAAAATATCTGTCGGTTTTCCTCGTTTAATGACTTCTCCGTTTTTCAAAATCAACACAGATGATGCTAATTTGTGAACTTCTTGAATATCATGACTTACGAAAATGGTTATCGAGTTAAGCAGCAAGTGAATTTTAATAATTTCATCCTGCAAATCACTTCTCATTTCCCAATCGAGTGCTGATAAGGGTTCGTCAAGCAAAAGCAAATTTGGTTTTGCAGCCATTGCCCTTGCCAACGCCACACGCTGCTTCTGTCCGCCTGAAAGTTTTGCCGGTTTTTGAGCTTTAAGGGATTGTAAATCAAAAAGAGAAATGAGTTTTTCAACTTCATCCGTATTTTTCTCTCTTTGAGCGAAACTGATATTTTTTTCTACACTCATATTCGGAAAGAGGGCATAATCCTGAAACATAAATCCTATATTACGTTTTTGTGGCGAGAGGTTTATGTTGGCTGACGAATCAAACCAAACTTCATCTTTAAATACAATTCTACCACTGTCTGGCTTTGTTAACCCTGCAATAATTCTCAGTAAAGTCGTTTTCCCTGCACCCGAATTTCCGAAAAGACACATCAATTCCTGAGTTTCTACTTCTGCACAAACTTCCAGAGTTTTTTTTCCTTCCGAAGTAAGCATGGCATGTCGTATATTGATTGTTAATTTCAAAGAACCCCTAGCCCCTAAAGGGGAACTGACCCCTTGCCCCTGAAGGGGAACTGAGTTACTTTCTTCTGTTGTTTTAATACCTGATTTAAATTTCATTTCTTTTTTGTAAAGATTATACATGCTTAGTTCCCCTTTAGGGGCTAGGGGTTGTTAGGGGTTCTTTTTATAGAATAAACAATAATAAGAATAAGCATTGAAACACCAAACAAAACCAGCGAGTATTGATTTGCAGTATGATAATTCATGGCCTGCACTTCATCATAAATGGCAATGGAAGCCACTCGGGTTTCGTTCGGTATATTTCCACCCAACATTATCACCACACCAAATTCTCCTATACAATGTGCAAAAGTCATCGCCAGAGCTGTGATTATTGATGGAATCATATTTGGTATCAATACATGGATGAAAGTTCTGAATTTTGATTTTCCAAGCGTGTAAGCTGCTTCACGCATTGATTTGGGAATGGCTGTCAAACCGTTTTGCAATGGTTGAATCATAAATGGCATACTGAAAATTACACTCGCAATCAACACACCGTTGAAACTGAACGCCAGCCGGGTATTAAAATATTCTGCCAAAAACCGTCCGAATGCATTCTGCGGACTGTAAGCCACCAACATATAAAATCCCAATACAGTAGGTGGCAAAATCATAGGCATGCTAATCAGTGCTTCCACAATCGGTTTGAACCAAAATCGTTTATAAGCCAGCATATATGCAATCGGAAATCCGATAATCAACAAAATCAATGTTGTCCATCCGGCTAATTTGCCCGTAAGCAGCAGTGTGTTTAAAAAATCTCTATCCATAATAATTTACCCCTAACCCCTGAAGGGGAACTGAGTTACTGTCATCTTTTGTTTTCAAAACTGATTTAAATCTCATTTTCTTGTTGTTTTAATAATGTAAATTACACATGCTTTTTTCCCCTTTAGGGGCTAGGGGTTCTTAGGGGTTCTATATCCATATTTCTCCCAAATCTCCTTTGTCACCGTTGAAAGAACATATTTTTTAAATTTTGCCGCTTCATTATTAAGCACAGAAGTTTTAATTAAAATACAAGTTTGTTCAATCGGTTTATACAGGTTTTGAGGAACAATATAATAACTTCCTTTTCCTATCATTTCGGGTGCTAAAGCTAGTGAAAACGCAATAAAACCAACTTCGGCATTGCCGGTAAACGCAAATTGAGCCGCTTGCGAAATATTATCGGCAGTTACAATTTTCAATTTCAAACCGTCGTAAAGCTTCTGATTTTTAAGCAATTTCACGGCACGTTCACCATAAGGAGCGGTTTCGGGATTGGCAATAGCAATTTTCTTAATCGATGCCTCTTTCAATACATTTAAACCAAGTTTTTCAACATCTAATGTGGTGCTGTAAATTGCCAATTTCCCAAAAGCATACGTTGATATTGATCCGGTAGTAAGTCCCTGCGCTTTCAATTTCAACGGAAATTCATTGTCGGCAGCCATGTAAAAATCGAAGTTGGCACCATTCATTATTTGCTGAGCCAGCGTTCCGGAACTTCCGAAGGTCAGATTCACTTTGGCTTTCGGGTTTTGCTTCACGAACGCCGTTTTAATTTCTTCCAACACGTAACGAAGGTTGGCTGCTGCGGCCACATTCACTTTTTGTGCTGATATCGAAATAACGCTAACTGCAAGTATAATAATTAAATAAATTCTTTTCATATTGATTATTTTTAATAAGTAAATCTTCTTATTTAAATTGTAAATCGTAAATTATTAAATCGTCAATTCTTCAAAAAAGTTGGTTTAATAGTAAACATCACGTAAGCCCACTGTGGCATTTGAATGATTATATTAATGGTAAATTGTAAATGTTTAAATTGTAAATCAATTGTCGTTATAAACTTGAAAGAACAACGCTGATTAAAAAAAAAGCGATATAAAGCGAAAAGTATATCGATACTTTAAAAAAAACAGTTTTTAAAATCGCTGTTGGTTTGTTTCAGAAACAGAGCAATGTCCGATACCTTTTTCTCATACATTTGTATGATTATCAGTCCATAATGACTTAATGTACAACCGCCACCATCTTTTCCTCCCTTTTGCCGGATAATTACCGGAATCGGTGAAAGCCGGTTGACTTTGTCGAGCAAATGCCAGGCATGCTGGTACGATATTTTCAGGTTTTTAGCTGCCGCATGTATCGAACCATCCGTCACAACTTGTTTTAAAAGTCGGATTTGAATTTCGCCTAGAAAAATTTCACCGTCACGGTAAAATGAAAGGTCGGCAAACATCGAAAAATGTGAAAGGCTCATGGTCTGTTTCTTTTGAATTTTAATATGCTTTTGTGCACGCAAAAGAGGATATTTCTGAAACACGCATTTCAATTGCTGTGCCATAAATGTAACCGTATGATAGTCAAAAACATATTGCTATGTTTCAGATTTTAAATGACAAGATTAAATACAGGAATGTATGAAAAAAGAGCAGAAACGACAGAAAAGTAGGAAATCGGAACGGACGCAAACAATAGAATAAGCCGGTTTTCAGTGTGCTGAAAACCGGCTTATATATTTTATAATTGAATACCAAATGTCGGAGAATGTTGATTTAAGTTTTTGAACCTTACAAATGGTTTTTAAATTGAAGATGTTGAATTGAGACGATTTTAGGCGAAATATTGGAATCAGCAAAATTGGTGCATGCTAAACCTCAAAGAGTGCGCAGCACCTTTGAGAGTTTATAAGAAAAAACTATGAAAATTTGCTACAAAAACTCTTTCGTGTCGTTCCGACTACGAAAGGATTTTGCAAATAAGGTAATGATAGTCAATATATTTTGCTTACTTCAATTTAGAGCAGATTATTTTTCAGAGTAAGTTTTTCCGAACAATTTTCAAAAACAATTGTTACATTTCTGCAAAATTACTCAAGTATAATAGTTACTTTAAATAAATAGTTATACTTTTGTAACCAATTTCAAGCCAAACTAAATCATGAACAAAAAAGAAGTTGTTTCAATTGATAAAATCATTGAAAACGTAATTTACCTGCATCCCCTACTGTCAAAGAGTTTGACACGTTCAATCAAGTCAAAAACCAATCTGAATCCGGGAAGTTTGTACGTGTTGGGAATGCTCAGTAAATATGAAATGTTGTCTATGTCGGAAATCGGTTGTAAATTATCGATGCCAAAACCGCATGTAACAGCACAAGTGGACAAATTAATTGCGGAAAATATGGTGGAACGTCTTTTCGATCCGAATGACCGCCGAATCATTAATATAAAACTAACTGAAAAAGGGAAAAAAGATTTTATAGCTATCAAACAAGAAGTAAGTATTGACATGCGTGCTCGCATTGAAAAACTGGATGTAGAAAAACTAAAATTGCTTTCAGAATCTACTCAGGTTGTAAAAGATATCTTATCTGAAATTATGGTAGATTCAAAGGAAGCATCTTGCAATAAAAATTAAATAAAGAATCAAACAAAATATTTAGAAACATGGAAAAAAAGAAAAGAGATTGGAAAATTTATATTCCACTGGCAGTAGTTATTTTAGGGGTAATTGTTGGTGGAATTTATTGGTACAAAGATTATTCAAGTTACATTAAAACTGACGATGCGGTAGTTTCATCGGATATCGTTTCGGTCAGTCCGAAAATGATGGGACGAATCAACAAAATATATGTAGAGGAAGGTGATTCGGTAAAGCAGGGACAATTGTTAGCCGAACTTGATAGCACCGATTTTTTGGCACAAAAACAACAGATTTTATCTACTAAGGCTCAAACCATTGCCAACAAAGCTCAAACAGAAGCTAAGTACGATTACGATGTGAAAAATATCAATGTATTGCAAATCGGGCTTGACAGATCAAAAGAAGATTTTGACCGTGCTAAACTTCAGTTTGCAGGAGGTGTTATCACCAAAGAGCAATTTGATCATCTTAAGAAATCGTTGGAAACTTCACAGGCTCAGTTAGAAGCTGCAAAATCTCAGTTACTTGTTTCTAAATCGATGATTAAAAGTGCAGAAACAGCGATTAGTGGTTCTGATGCATTATTAGGCGTTAACAAAACTCAACTGAATAACACACGACTTTATGCTCCTGTAGATGGAATTGTTGC
>JBBQMQ010000088.1:0-11274 GCA_038329115.1 Bacteroidales bacterium | reverse complement strand
CTCCAAATCGTGTTCTACCTAAATGTTTGTAGGCAAGTTCAGTTGCTTCACGACCTCTTGGAGTCCGTTTCATAAAACCTTCTTTTATCAAAAATGGTTCATACACTTCTTCCAACGTTCCGGCGTCTTCGCCCAAAGCTGTGGCAATCGTCGTCAATCCAACAGGACCGCCACTGAATTTATCAATTATTGTGTTCAGAATTTTATTGTCGATTTCGTCAAGGCCGTATTTGTCAATATTAAGTGCTTCAAGAGCATATTTTGAAATTTCAACATCAATACTGCCGTTTCCTTTTACCTGAGCAAAATCACGAACCCGACGCAACAATGCATTCGCAATACGCGGCGTTCCACGACTCCGACCGCCAATTTCCAATGCAGCCTGATTGTCTATTTTTACATTCAACAATCGAGCCGAACGTTTTATAATCCCTGTAATTACCTCAATATCATAATATTCAAAGTGACAATTTATTCCAAAACGAGCTCGCAACGGAGCTGTCAACAAACCGCTTCGGGTAGTAGCACCAATCAACGTAAACTGATTCAGTTCCAGCTGAATAGAACGCGCACTTGGTCCTTTGTCTATCATGATATCAATGCGATAATCTTCCATGGCCGAATACAAATATTCTTCCACAATCGGACTCAGGCGATGAATTTCATCAATAAAAAGAACGTCGTTTGTTTCAAGACTGGTGAGCAAACCGGCCAAATCGCCCGGTTTATCGAGCACCGGACCGGATGTGATTTTAAAACCTACATTTAGTTCGTTGGCAATGATATTTGAAAGCGTTGTTTTACCCAGTCCCGGAGGTCCGTGCAGCAACACGTGGTCAAGCGATTCGGTGCGCATACGCGCAGCCTGCACGAAAACCTTCAGATTTTCGATAATCTTGTTTTGTCCGGCAAAATCCGAAAAAGTCAACGGTCGCAATGCGTTCTCGAACTCTTTTTCGCCTTTTTGGTTATTTCGTATGTCAAAATTTTCTTCCATAAGTTGCCCCCAAGCGAACAACCGCTTTTAGCGGTTTGTCGCGTCAATATGTTTGTTAAATTTCAGTAAACCCGACAAAGGCTTTTAGCCTTTGTTCGGTTGAGTCAATTCCCTGAACACTTCCTCCATGCTTCTTTCAATTTTGTTGATTGTCAGAATTTTATTGTTTGTTTTTACAGCAAAATCAAATACAATTCCACGAATATCAGCCGAAGCAATTAACGTGAAACGAGTTTCTGAAATTGCTTTTATAACTGTAATATTCTTCAGATTTTGCAGATCTTCCTGTCTTACCTTTTCGGCAAATTCAACTTCAAAATGCAAACTGCTTTCATCAAAAAGGTTGATTTTAGAAATATCAGGATAATCAGCGACAATTTCACCTTTATTGATAATGATTACCCGGTTGCATATTGCTTTGATTTCCTGCATAATATGTGTGCTGAGCAATACCGTTTTGTCTTTACCAATTTCACGAATCAGGCTCCGGATTTCTTCCAATTGGTTTGGATCGAGTCCCGTGGTTGGTTCATCCAGAATCAGAACTTTTGGATTTGGAATCAGTGCCTGCGCCAAACCAACCCGCTGCCGATACCCTTTCGAAAGTTGCCCGATTTTCTTTTTAAATTCAGGTCGAAGCCCTACTTTATCAATCAATTCATTGACCCGCTGCTCTTTTTCTTTCTTCAAACCGTACGTTTCCGCCACAAAAAGCAAATATTCCTTCACGTACATATCGTTGTACTGCGGATTTTGCTCCGGCAAATAACCAACCAAAGCGCTTGTTTTTAGTTGATTTTCGGATACTTCCAAACCGCAAATTTTTGCGGAACCGATTTCATACCCCAACGAGCCGGCCAGAATCTTCATCGTTGTGGTTTTTCCAGCGCCATTTGGTCCCAGAAAACCAACCACTTCGCCTTCGCCAATTTCAAAATTGATATTGTTGAGAACGGTTTGTTCGCCGTATTTTTTTGAAAGATTAAGTATGCTGATTGACATTGTTTTAGTCGGTAGTTTATAGTCGGTAGTAACCAAAAACAAAAGTAATTAAAAAAGGTTGGATTTTGGTTTTATGATATATAAAATGAGGGAAAGAAGTATATACCAACCAATTATTATGGCAAAAGCATTTAATTGGAAAAATCCAAAAATCAACATACAACCGATTAAAAAGATATATTGAGCCTGATTATCTTTCCACTTTAAATTTTTCACTTTCAGAGCAAACATGGGGATTTCAGCCACCAACAAATAACTAAATAAAACAGTAAGAACAATTAAAACCCAAACATTTGCAACCAAAAATACTGAAAACGAAAATGCCATTCCGCCCCAGAAAATAGCGTTTGCAGGAGTTGGCATGCCGATAAAGGAAGAAGTCTGACGTTCGTCAATATTGAATTTTGCCAACCGCAATGCTGAAAAAACGGGAATAAGAAATGCCACGTAGGGCAGCCATTCGTTGATATTTGCTTCAGTCAGTAACGAAAAAACAATTATTCCCGGTGCTAATCCGAAACTTATTACATCAGCCAACGAATCCAGTTCTTTTCCCATCGGCGAATACGCATTGAGCATTCGGGCGGCAAAACCATCAAAGAAATCGAAAACTGCTGCCACCAACATGGCGATAAACGCACCCTGATAATTGCCCTTAAAAGCAAGCAAAACTGCAATGCAACCCGAAAACAGGTTCAGGCAAGTGATAAAATTAGGCAGCCCCTTTAATCCCCCGACAGGGGACTTGATTTTAGTTTTAATTTCTTTTTTATTGCTCATATTTTTTATGTTTTCTTTTTCTTTAAGTAGTGGAATAATTTAATGTCGTAAATTTAATAAAATAAATTTTTTGAACGCAACGACGCTAAGGCGCTATGACGCTAATGGAACATACCGAGTATCGGTAGAAAAACTTGTGCCTTTCTGTCTTTGCAACTTTGCGTTCAAAATACGACATTATATTTGTCTCAGTACTTAAGTGCCCTATCGGGGGATTTAGGGGGCTTTTGAATCCATCCAAATCGTTACCGGTCCGTTATTGACCAATGCCACTTTCATATCAGCCGCAAAAGTTCCGGTTTGTACTTCTTTACCAAGTTTTTCGCTCAACGAATTGCAAAAATGCTCGTAAAGCGGTATGGCAATTTCGTGTTTAGCAGCTTTGATATACGATGGTCGGTTACCTTTTTTAGTCATTGCATGAAGCGTAAACTGACTGACAACCAAAATTTCACCTTCGATTTCCAAAACCGATTTGTTCATAATGCCGTTTTCGTCGTCAAAAATCCGCAAACCAATCACTTTCCCTGCCAGCCATTCGCTATCTTCAATGGTGTCAGCTTCTTCAATTCCAACCAAAACCAATAAACCGACTCCGATTTTTGATTTTATAAGTTGATTTATTTCTACCGAAGCTTCGTTAACCCGTTGAATTAGTACACGCATTTATTCTTTTAATCTGATTTCAACTGACAAAATTACAAAAAAATGTGGATAGTATGTTGGAAGTTGTGTTTTATAGCTTAAATGAATTCTAAATTACAACTTTATGTCTTGTTTATTCGTTGATGTATTAAATGAATTATCTTTGTTATTTATTTTATAATTGCAGAAAAAACAAATCAAATTTTGTTACAACGTTTATAATCAATCAAATAATCTAAAACGTAATATGTACGACTTAATAATTATTGGTGCCGGCCCTGCCGGATACGTGGCTGCAGAACGCGCCGGACACAAAGGATTGCAGGTTTTAATGTTCGAAAAGAAAAGTTTAGGAGGAGTTTGTCTCAATGAAGGTTGCATTCCTACTAAAACGATGCTTTATAGTGCCAAAACGTATGAAAATGCGCTCCACGGCGATAAATATGGCATTTTTAGTGATAACATCCGTTTCGATTATGGAAAAATTGTTGCCCGTAAAAATAAGATTGTCCGTAAACTGGTAGCCGGAGTTGATGCCAAGATGAAAATAAATCATGTTACGGTTATAAAAGGGGAGGCAACTATTCAGGGAAAATCGGCAAATGGCATTGAAATAGTTTGCAACGGTGAATCTTATTCGGGGAAAAATCTGCTTATTTGTACCGGTTCGGAAGCTTTTGTTCCGCCAATTCCGGGGTTAACTGAAGCGGGAGAAGTTATAGTAACGAACCGTGAAATTTTGGAAATGAAAGAACAACCTACATCGTTGGTCATTATTGGAGGAGGTGTAATCGGGATGGAATTTGCAAGCCTTTATAATTCACTTGGAACAAAAGTGACTGTAATTGAAATGCTTCCTGAAATTTTGGGAAATAACGATTTAGAAATCTCAGCCATGCTTCGCGATATTTATTCAAAAAAAGGAATAGAATTCAATCTGAATGCAAAAGTGGTTCAAATTGATGGCAACAAAGTTATTTTTGAAAAAGATGGAAATAAAGAAACTGTTGAAGGAGAAAAAATTCTCGTAAGTGTTGGTCGAAGAGCTGTGACTCTTGGTTTCGGACTCGAAAATCTGAATATTGAATTGGTGAAAGGTGGAATAAAAGTGGACGAAAAAATGCGAACCAATATTCCGAATGTATTTGCAGCTGGCGATGTTACAGGATTTTCGTTGCTGGCACATACCGCTTACCGCGAAGGCGAAGTGGTAGTGAATAATCTGACCGGAAGAGCTGATAAAATGCGTTACAATGCCATTCCAAACGTTGTTTATACCAATCCTGAAGTGGCGGCAGTTGGAGAAACCGAAGAATCCGCCAAAGAAAAAGGAATTGCATTCAAAGTTGCCAAACTACCCATGACTTATGCCGGACGATTTATGGCCGAAAATGAAGGCGGAAACGGACTTTGTAAAGTGCTTATCGGAGAGAAATTTGGAGAAATTATAGGAGTTCATATGCTGGGAAATCCTTCGAGCGAAATTATTTATGGTGCTTCGATGGCTATTGAACAGGAAATGACCTTGACAGAAATGCAGGAAGTCGTATTTCCACATCCAACAGTGAGTGAGATATTCAGAGAGACTATTTTTGAGTTTTAAAACGAAATTTAGTCCTGTAAAATTTCAACTTCACATGGAACAATTGAAAACCTTTTTGTGATTTCGAAATAATACCGATTGCAGAAATAATTCAGTCCAATGTCGACTTCGTCTAATTGTACTGTTTATTTCTTCCGTTTCACGGAATGTACCATATGCATCGGCATTATACCAAAGAAGACTTTTGGAGTGAAATATAAATTCATTTGGTATAAGATTCCGAATAGTACTTTCTGATTCAAATAAAAGGAGGAGAATATCGTATTCTCCTCCTTTTATTTTTATTTCACTCCCACTAATTCATACCCCACGTTATCTACAGCGCTTTTGAAGGTTTCATCGCTTACTTCTTTCGAGAGAACAACTTTAGCAGTATTTGATTCCAAATCTACCTTTGCTTTCACTCCATCAATGGCATTCAGTGCCTTTTCCACACGAGCCGAACAATGCATACAGCTCATTCCTTTTATTGTTAATGTTTTTTCTGACATAATTATTTGTTTATTAGTTAATTCGTTGATTGGTTGATTAGTTAATTAGTTAAACCAGACCCGGTTTACTCGTCTACTTGTTTACTTGTTTACTTGTTTACTTGACCCGGTTTACTCGTCTACTTGTTTACTTGTTTACTTATTGAAAACAGTCTCTTTAAACCGCATTAACCGAAGTGCATTCAGCACCACAGTTACCGAACTGAAACTCATAGCCGCAGCCGCAAACATCGGATTTAATTTCCAGCCCAGAAAACTATAGAAGACTCCTGCAGCCAATGGAATTCCGATAATATTATAGAAGAATGCCCAGAACAAGTTTTGTTTAATGTTGGTCATCACCGCTTTGCTTAGTCTTAATGTTGTAACTGCATCAAGCAAATCGCTGCGCATCAACACTACGTCGGCCGATTCAATGGCAATATCAGTACCTGCACCGATGGCTATTCCCAGATTGGAGCGCATTAAAGCAGGAGCATCATTAATTCCATCGCCAATCATGGCTACTATTTTTCCTTCGGCTTGCAATCGTGCAATTTCCTTGTCCTTATCCTGAGGCAATACTTCGGCAACAACGGATAGAATTCCAAGTTGAGATTGAATGGCTGCAGCGGTTTTGGCATTGTCACCGGTGAGCATAACAATATTGAGTCCCATTGCTTTAAACAGCTTTATAGCCTCAATACTGGTAGGTTTCAAAACATCTGCCACAGCAATAATTCCAAGAATTTCTTTGTCGCGGGCAATATACAAAGGAGTTTTTCCATCATTTGCCAGTTTATCGGCCATCGAATTAAAATTTTTCAAATCGACATTCCGATCTATCATCAATTTCAAATTTCCGGCAACATAATTTACTCCATTCAATTGAGCCTGAATTCCCTGTCCGGCAATTGACAGAAAGTTTTCGACCTCAAGCGGATGGATTTTTTGTTTTTCTGCCTTTTTCAAAATGGCTTCTGCCAACGGATGTTCCGAGGGTTTTTCGAGTGAAGCAGCTATTTCTAGTAATTCCTTTTCTGAAACAGAATCAATAGTAAATATATCGGTTACTTTTGGTTTTCCTTCGGTCAGTGTGCCGGTTTTATCCAAAACCACTGTATCAACTTTTTGTGCCAGTTGCAACGATTCGGCTGATTTAATGAGGATTCCATGTTCAGCTCCTTTACCGGTTCCAACCATAATGGCTACCGGAGTTGCCAGTCCCAATGCACATGGACATGAAATAACCAACACGGCAATACCGATTGATAAAGCAAATTCGAAACGATAACCCAACATCCACCATATTGCTGTTGCAATTACAGCAATTCCAATGACAACCGGAACAAAAATTGCACTTATTCTATCTGCCAATTTTGAAATAGGAGCTTTTGAGGAAGATGCATCTTCCACCAGCTTAATAATTTGGGAAAGGGTGGTGTCATTTCCTACTTTTGTTGCTCGCAGTGTAAATGCCCCTGATTTATTCATACTTGCCGACAAAACCGAATCGCCTTTGAGTTTGAATACCGGCATACTTTCGCCGGTCAGAGCCGATTCATCTACCGAGGAATTTCCGCTGATAACGATTCCATCTACCGGAATTCGTTGCCCGGGGCGAACCACCACCATTTCATTAATCATTACTTCTTCTACAGGAACTTCCATTTCTACTTTGTGGCGAATCACAACAGCAGTTTTTGGAGCCAAGTCCATTAATCGTGAAATTGCATCCGTGGTTCGTCTTTTTGATTTGACTTCCAGATATTTACCAAGAGTTATAAGGGTAAGAATAGTTGCAGCCGATTCGAAATACAAGTCATTAGCATATCGTGCGGCCAATGCAAAGTCTCCGGTTTTCAAGCCAAAATGAATGCGAAACATGGCAAATAATCCATAAAAAATAGCTGCAGATGCTCCGATTGCTACGAGCGAATCCATATTGGGAGTCGCTTTAAAAAGAGTTTTAAAACCAACAATAAAGTATTTTCTATTGTTGTAAATTATTGGCATTAAGAGCCAAAACTGAAGAAAAGCATAAAGAAACGAGTATTCGATGGTGTGCAGTTTTCCGGGATAAGGCAAACCCAACATATGCCCCATGGAAATGTACAACAGTGGAATTAAAAAACCGAGTGAAATCCAAAAATGTCTTCTAAATTCGTCCTGTTCAGTTTGTACAAAATCGAGTTGTTTTTCACCGGAATCAGCTGATTTAACCGGCGTGATGATATGTAAATGAGCTTCGTAACCGGCACTTTCAACGGATTTTTCTATGAATGTACTATTTAATTTCAGTTCATTAAAACTAACTACCATTTTATTGGTCAGCAAATTAACCTGAACTGATTCTACACCTTCGAGTTTACTCACACTTTTTTCAACATGTGTTACACAGGAAGCACAAGTCATTCCGATAACATCATATTTTTCAGTTTTCATAGAGAAATTTTAATATGTTTATGCAAGAAAAAACAGCAAAAACGGGGTTTTGTTCATTTCTAAAACAACAGAATTTTAATAACTATACTATTTAAAACAATTCATTCTCTGTGAATGTTTGTTTTTCAGTACCTTTGCAATTTGCAGATAATTAAAACAGTACACTTTTGTAGTTCAACTTTACAAAAGTAACAGCATTCAAAATTACAAAATATTATTGAGCATGGAATCAGATTTGGAAAACAAAATACCGACAATTGAACAAATTTCGGATTTATTAACCGACATTGCATCCGAATTAATGACTTCGGGAGCACACACCATGCGAATTATTCAAAATGTGTCCCGCATGGCTCATACTTTTGGTTACAATATGGACTTATCTATTTTCCAAACCAGCATTATGATGACCATTATAAGCACTGAAAATTCACATAACCGAATGACCACCATAAAAAAAACTCAACCTTTGTTGCTGAACTTTACTGTTGTTTCCGATTTAAGTGCTTTGAGCTGGAATACGTACGATAAAAAACTGAAATACGACGAAGTTTGGGCGAGATTTAAAGAAATAGTTTTGCAAAAACGAATGTCGCGGTGGTTGGTGTTGATTTTGGTTGCTTGCGCCAATGCTGCATTTTGTGGTCTTTTTAAAGGAGATATTTATGCTGTAGGACTTGTATTTATTGGTACATTAGCCGGATTTTATTTGCGCCAGGAAATGATAAATAAAGGAATCAATCACTTGGTTGTTTTTACTACAAGTGCATTTGTTGCATCGATGCTGGCGGGATTGGGATATGCATTTCATTTGGGAAATACGCCTGAAATAGCATTGGCAGCCAGTGTTTTATATCTTATTCCGGGTGTTCCGCTCATAAATTCCATTTTGGATATAATTCAGGGACATATTCTTACCGGAATTGCCAGACTGGTAAATGCTTCGAGTCTGATTGTTTGTATTGCCATTGGATTATTTTCAACCATGCTGATTTTAGGATTAGAAAAGTTATGAATACAGAAACGATAAAATTGGTTCTTTTCGATGGATTATTGGCTGCAATTGCTGCTGTAGGCTTCGCTGTAATATCAAATCCTTCGCGAAAGGCGATTTTTGTTTCCGCACTTTTGGCTGCCATCGGACATTCATTAAGGTTTACACTTATCAAGTCGGGTTTGGAAATATCGCTGTCAACATTTATTGCAGCAATGTGTATCGGACTATTGAGCATTTTATTTGCACGAATCATACATTGCCCGGCCGAAGTGTTTTCATTTCCGTCTCTTTTGCCAATGATTCCCGGTCTTTTTGCCTATCGAACCATTTTAGGATTAATCCGGTTTATGCAAAACAGTGATTCTGTAAAATCGCAGGAATATCTGTTGAATGTTTTCCACAACGGACTGACTACTTTGTTTATTCTGCTGGCTTTGGTTATTGGCGTTTCGCTACCCGTCTTACTTTTCCCGAAATATTCGTTTTCGGTGACCAGAAAATATTAAATTGTTTCTCTCCCCAAAACAATCTGTTAAATATCAACTTTTTTTATTCGTTTTAAATCCAAATCAAATGTTCGTTGCGTCTAATTAGAAAACAAAGATTATTTTTACACATTAAAACATTTAAAATTATGAAACGAATTGGATTATTTTTATTTGCTTTGACATTATTTGTTGGAGCACAGGCAGCTGAAAAGGTGAACATGGATAGCCTTAAAAATGCAATTATCACCAGTAGCAAGGAAATTCAGGAACAAAAAAAGGATTCAGTAATGTTCTCTAAATTATCTTCAGAACAAATTCTTCAACTTAAAGAGGGAGAACAGGAAGTTCAAAAACAACAGATTGAAGCACAAAATGGAAGGGAATTGCCATTAGGTGCAGTTGCCATTGTTTTGATTTGTGCGCTGCCGTTTCTTTTTGGTGGAACCGTTATTCTTGTTAATGTAAGAGCAAGAAAAGAAGAATCGAGACGTCGCTATGATTTGTACACTAAATCAATCGAAATGGGACAATCTATACCTGAACATTTCTTCGACGAACCTAAAAAAGCAAACGCTTCAACTAATCTTAAGAAAGGGATTTTGTGGCTTGTAATTGGTTTAGGAGTTGTAATTTCTTTCCTTGTAATGCATGAAAGAGATGGCCTGATTGTTGGCATTGTGCCTGCCTTTGTTGGTATTGGTTATTTGTTAGTTCATTTTCTTGAAAAACCAAAAACTGATTCAACTCTAAATGATGAGCAACACGGATGATATCCGCTGGGTTACACAGGTTGCATTGTTTGGCGACAAAAGTGCATTCGATAAACTGACCTGCAAATACCAGTCGCCCATACGTCGGTTTTTTCTGAACCTGACGGTGGGCGATGGTCCGTTGAGCGACGATTTGGCACAGGAAACGTTTATCAAGGCATATCTGAATATAACCGCTTTCAAAGGATTATCGGGATTTTCGACCTGGCTTTACCGCATTGCCTACAACGTTTATTACGATTCGGCACGGGCTCAAAAACGATATTCAGATATCAATGAATATGAAATTGATAATTTGTATCAAACACAAAATGAATTCTCGGCAGAGAAAATGGATATTTATAAAGCGTTAAAGTTACTACGCAAAGAAGAACAAACGGCTGTTTTATTGTTTTATATGGAAGATAAAACGCATAACGAAATTGCCAAAATTATGAATTGCCCGCTTGGAACGGTGAAAACCTACATTCTGAAAGGGAAAGAAAAACTAACTGTTTACCTAACAAAAGCAGGATATGGAAACTAACGACAAATTGCTGAAAGATTTTTTCGGCGAACAGAAACAGGAAATTGCCGACAATGGTTTTACCCGCCGGGTGATGCAGAAACTCCCCGAACAAGCCGATCGGGGCTGGATAGTGTGGATTTTTGCAGCTATCGGAATGGCAATTTCGATTTATCTGGGACTTAGTTCAGGTTTGATGGAACAGATACTGATACTACTTCAGCGTGTCTCCATTTATTATATTCTGGGCGGTGTTTTCTGCTTCCCGTTATTAGGTACTGCCGGATTCTATCTTTCTCAAAATAAGAATTATAGGGTGATTTAAGTCTTTTCTTTATCAATATATTTAAAGCAAATTTAGCACATGATGTTGAATTTGCTTTTTTTATTGTTTCAAATACGGGTATGCGCAAGATTAATAACCGGCTTTTTCTATCTTAAATTCAAATTCAAACCCAAGGTAATAAGTGATTTATCTTGCGAAAAATCGCTATTACTTAAATTAAAACTTTCAGCTATTTGTAGTTGCAGTTTTATGTTTTCTAATCCGGCTCTTAACGTTAATGCAGGTT
>JBBQMQ010000087.1:0-11281 GCA_038329115.1 Bacteroidales bacterium | reverse complement strand
GGGGTTAAAATTACTTTATTACAACAAAACATTTCAACACAAACCAATGAAAAGGGTGAATTTACACTGAGTTTTCTGAAGGCCGGTGACGATGAAATCAGTTTTTCAAAACAGGGTTATTTTACACAAATAAAGCTGGTTCAACTGAAAGCTAATGTGGTAAGCGATTTGGGTGTATTCGAACTCAAAGTAGATATTCAGGAAGAAATAAAACAGGATATTGTATTACAATTGAGCGAAAATGAAATGGGCGACGACGAGAGTCGTGCTTCACAGAGTATTTCGGGTTCTTTATCGTCAAAAGGTGATGTGTACACTTCACAGACAAATTTTTCATTTAGTCCTATGCGTTTCAGAACCCGTGGTTACGATCAGGATTTTGAATCGACTTATATAAACGGAGTTCACTTTAACGGACTGGAACGCGATAATTTCAATTATTCATCACTTGGTGGATTGAATGATGCCATGCGTAATCAGGAAGAGGTGAATGGTATTGCTCCGAATTCATTTTGCTACGGTAATTTGGGAAGTGCTACCAATATAAATACGAAAGCCAGTAGTTATGCCGCCGGTTCGAAAGTTAGTCTTGCCTATACTAACCGGGCTTATAAACTTCGTGGTGCATATACTTACGCTACCGGTTTAATGCCTAACGGTTGGGCTTTTGCAGCTTCTGCCGTTATTCGCTGGGCTGATAAAGGTATTGTTGATGGAACATTCTATAATTCGGCTGGATATTTTTTCTCTGCCGAGAAGGTGATTAATAAAAAACACAGTTTGTCGTTGGTAACTTTCGGAGCTCCAACTCAACGTGCGCAACAGGGAGCCACTACACAGGAAGTTTATGATTTAAAAGGAATATATTATAATCCTTATTGGGGTTATCAGGAAGGAAAGGTGCGTAACTCACGTGTTGTGAAAAGTTTTGACCCGACTGCCATTTTATCTCACGATTTTAAGATTGACAATAAGCAACGGTTACGTACAGGTTTAGCTTATCATTATAGCATGTACAGCAATTCTGCCATCAATTTTTATGGAGCGCCCGATAATCGTTCTGATTATTATCGTTATTTGCCGGATTATAATGTTCTACCGGATTATTACAGAAATCTCCCAAGCTATCAGCCTAATTTGCTTCTAAGGGACGAGCTAAGACAGATGTGGAAAACTGATCCAAACGTATCACAACTTAATTGGGCTTCGATGTATCAGGCCAATTACCGTAATAATGCTGTTGATCCTACGTCAAGTTCACGTTATGCTGTGGAACGCCGCCATAATAATTTGATGGAAACAACATTGAACTCAACCTATATTAATCAGATTAAAAAACAACTGAAGCTGACAGCCGGCATCGAAGCTAAAGCTTCAAAAGGAATGCACTACAAAACCATGGAAGATTTACTCGGCGGAAGTCAATGGATTGACATTGATCAATTCTCGGAACGTGATTTTCCTTCCAATCCGAATATTATCCAGAATGATCTTAAGAACCCGAACCGGGTGATTAAGGTTGGCGACACATTTGGTTATAATTACGATATCAATATTTTACATGCAGCTGCTTTTATTCAGAATGAGTGGGTTTTGCCACAGTTGGATATATTCTATGCAGGTAAATTGACCTACACTCAATTTTCTCGGTACGGTCACATGGAAAACGGTAGAGCCGATGCATTAAATGTAGTTTCGTTTGGTAAGGGTAAAACCTGGTTTACTACCAATCCTTCGCTGAAAGCCGGTGCAACTTATAAAATTGATGGACGTAACCGTTTGTCCGTTAATGCTGTTGCTGAAACCAGAGCACCACAGGTAAATAACTCGTACGTGTCTGAACGTATTAAAGATTCGGCAATTCCAATGCAAAACGAAAAAGTGTTTTCGTATGATTTGAATTATTCGTTCACGTTCCCTACAGTTCGTGGTAGAATAAGCGGTTTCCGAACTCATACGCTGGGAACTTCGGAAATGCTTGGATATTACGATGATGAATATCAAACGTTTATTAATCATATCCTGACCAATTCCGATAAAATTTATCAGGGAGTAGAAGCCGGTCTTTCGGTAAAACTAAACAGTGCATTCACCGTTTCGATGGCCGGAACGTATGCCGATTATCGTTATACAAACGATGCTTTTGGAATAAAGAGTCCTGAAAACGGAGCTTTTGTCGATTTAGCCGAAACTGTATTGACTAAAGACCTGAGAGTGGCGAACGGACCTCAGGTTGCAGCTAACATCACGCTTGATTATTTTAATTCCAAAATGTGGTTCGCTGATATTACGTTGAATTATTTCGATCATAATTATCTTGATTTTGCTCCAAACCGGTTCACGGTAAGTAACATGGCTAAGTATTCGACACCTGAAATGGTGAAGGTCTTAGGAACTCAGGAAAAACTGAAACCTGGCTTTCTGTTGGATGCTTCGGTAGGTAAACTTATTTATCTGAAAAACCGTAAATCGCTGAACTTTAACCTGAGTTTGAGTAATATTCTGAACAATACCAATATGATTACCGGTGGTTACCAACAAGCCCGTTTGCCTTTATATAAAGGAAGCATTGATGCGGCCAATGTTGATAAATTCCCTTCGAAATATTATTATGCATGGGGATTCAACCTGTTCTTTAATGTGGGTTATAAATTTTGATAATTCTATCTGAAAAAAATTAAAACGTATGAAAATGAAAAAACAAAATAGATTTGGAATGCTGGTTTTGGCTGCGGCTTTATTTGCAGGTTGTAACCAAACGGAATTTAATCCCATACCTTTGAGTCAATTGATGGGTGACTCGCTGGCAACTACTTTTACCATTGAACAGTTCCAGAAAAGTTTCAGCTCCGATTCGGATGCTTATTCCGATACTTTAAACTTCAAGGGTGGTTTATACACAGTTAATTTAGTGGACACCACCATGGATGTGGTTATTAGCGGGTATGTAACTTCTTCGGATGTGGAAGGTAACATTTATAAAAATATTGTTATTCAGGAAAACAGACCAAACGGTCAGGCCATGAAGATGTCTATCGATGCAGGTAGTTTATCCGGAATTTATCCGTTGGGTCAACATGTGTGGATTCGTTGTAACAAGCTGTATCTGGGTAAATACGGCGAAGCACCGCAGATTGGCTTAAAATACGTGAATACTACAAAGGTGAAGATTAAAAAATCGACTAACGATACAATTTACCGTATTGAACCGGGACGAATTCCTTTCCCAATTGCTAATGCAGCTATTCATGCTTACGGTATGCCCGATCCAACCATTATTAAAGCCGACACCATGACCATTGCACAAATCAAGTCATCGGACCATAATAAATTGGTGAATAAGCTCGTTTGTATAAAGAATGCCTATTTTACCGGAGCAAGTGCCGGAGCTTCGCTTTCGGGTTCGGATTTGATTTTTGCTCCGTCTACTAATGGAGCCGGTTATCCGCAATCGCGCGATATTACCGACGGCACAGGAACTATTGTTATTGCAACAAGCGAGTTTGCTAAATTTGCATTGTATGCTCTTCCTTCATCCATGTATCGGGGAAATATTACCGTTATTATAGGCTGGTATCGCAATTATACCGATAACCCCGGTGACTGGCAGCTTACACTTCGGGGTATGTTCGATTTGGGAAAAGGTTATGAAGGTTATCATACTCAGATTAAGAAATAATTATAAATCAATTTACAAATAAATATCTTTATGAAAAAGACAAAAATAGTTGGTTTTATGCTGTTGAGTTTGGGCATAGCTTTTTCGGCTTGTTCCAACCTTGATGAATCGGCATTTATACCAAAAAAAACCGAACAATCAATCATATACTCCGAAACATTTGCTGCCGATTTAGGACTTTTCACTGCTAAAAATGTATCGGGTCAGGAAAGTTGGGCATTCAACACGAAAGGATATGCCATGATGACAGGTTATGTTAATTCAGTGAATAAAGCTAACGAAGCATGGCTGATTTCGCCTGTTATAGATTTGACTAATGTAACTACGTCGCATTTCACTTTTGATTACGTGGCACGTTATTTTGGTAATGCTGTATCTGATGCCAACATACTGATATCTGAAAACTACAATTCGACAGATAGTTTACCAACAACAGCCACATGGACTCAACTAGTGACTGAACCTATTGTTGACCCCAATGCCTGGCCATCGCCACTGCCTACTTCAAATCAAATAAGTCTGACTTCGTATGCAGGTAAAAAAGTAAGAATTGCTTTCCGCTATATTTCTACCAGTGCCAAAGCAGGAACATGGGAAATGAAAAACTTTTTGGTAGCAAGAGGCGAAGCGGTTAACCTTCCGGCAAACACAGGAAAAGAAGCTGCTCCTTATACCGTTTCGGATGCTGTTAAAAACTTAGGTGCACCGAAGTATGTGAAAGGATATATTGTGGGATACATGTGGCCAAGCCCTTTAAAATATATATTTACTACCGATTCATGTACACAAACAGCTAATGTGTTGATTGCCGATTCGGCTACAAATATTTATATTTCGAAATGTTTGCTGGTTCAATTGCCTGTGGGAGTGATTCGTGACGCTTTAAATCTGAAAAATAACGGCGCTCTTTACGGAAAGAAAGTGACTGTTTACGGAACGCTGGGTGCTTCGTCATACAGTGGTTTAGCGCAAATGAGCAATATCAGTTATTATATTTTACCCGATGGAAGTGCAGGTGGAACGAAACCTATTGAACCGATTATTTCCGAATCGTTTTCCAAAACCCTTGGTGAATTTACTACTCAAAATGTTTCCGGTGCGCAGGTATGGGGAATTTCATTCAGTGCAGCTACCGTAACCGGATTTGTTTCGCCTACAAACTTTGCTAACGAAGACTGGCTGATTTCTCCAGAAATGAATCTGACAGGTATTGCAGCTGCGAAATTATCATTCGACCATGTTATCCGGTATTGTACCAATCCTGTAACTGATGGAACTATTTGGATTTCCGAAAATTATATAGAAGGATTACCTGCTACGGCTACGTGGACTCAGTTAGCAACACCGGTGTTTAGAGATCCGGGTAACTGGACTTTCTCAACGATTGGACCAATAAGTTTGTCTGCTTATGCCGACAAAAAAGTAAGATTTGCATTTAAATATCTCTCTACTACAACCAAAGCTGGAACATGGGAAGTAAAGAACGTGTTAGTTTTGAAATAACAAGATAGTTTCAATCAATCATAAACTCCCGGATTAGTAATAGTCCGGGAGTTTTTTTGGTGAAATTAATACTGTTTCAAATTTTCATGTTTTTAAATTAAAATAGTACTCGTAAAGTTTTAAAAATGGAACAATTAAATAAAGTTGCCAAAATAACTCTGATTTTCTGGATAATGAAAATCGTTGCCACAACATTGGGAGAGACTTTGGGCGATTTCATCTCGATGACGTTAAATTTAGGATATGTGGTAGGAATTGCAATTACACTATTATTTTTTATTATAGTACTTACAAGTCAATTGATTGTAAAAAAATATTATTCAGTTATATATTGGCTTGTAATTATTGGAACCACTACTTTGGGAACCGAAATTTCCGATTTTATGGATAGAACTTTACACTTAGGATATGCCATGGGAAGTTTGTTGCTAGTTTCTGGTTTGATTTTAACTTTATATCTTTGGATTAAGCGATATAAAAATCTTGAAGTATTTCCTATTACCGAAAAATCGAAAGAAATTTATTATTGGATTGCTATACTTTTTTCAAATAGTTTAGGGACAGCATTCGGTGACTTTCTAAGTGATAATATGGGGTTTAGCTATTTAAACGGAGCAATAGTAACAGGGACAATAATCTTAATAGTAATATTCTTACATTACTCAACAAATATAAATCGTATTCTTTTGTTTTGGATTGCATTTGTTTTTACGAGGCCATTTGGCGCAACTTTTGGAGATTTTCTCACAAAACCTTTATCCAAAGGAGGCTTAGAATTTGGAACACTCTTGTCTTCTTCAATTTCAGTTTTGATTATGGCTATTCTAATATATATTACTAGAATTCAAGCAAATAAAAAGAAGTTAATATAAAATGATCGACAGCAACCGGTCTTAAAATATAGGATTTATGTTTTTTTTTAATTAGCAGCTCTGCTGAACGCTTGAATGTGCAATTCTGGCGAGAGATATAGTTGAATATACCAAAATAGCTTGATAAACATTACTGCCTGTTAAATTGTTTTGAATAAATTATTTCAAAAACCAAAATGAAACAGAAAGAAAAATAATTCTGTATATTGCCGTAAATTTGGATGGATATATTGCAAAACCAACAATAATCGAACTTTGTTAGCAACAAAATAGTCCGATTTTCGTTTAAGTAAAAATAATAGTGTAATTTTACGCAGAATTCATACTGATTTCAGAAATAGATAAACCAACCCTTTTAAAAACGTACGATTATGGCTAAGAGTCAGGATGCAAAGAAAAGTGTAAAAAAAGAGCCTCTTAAAACCGCTAAGGAAAAGAAGGAATTAAAGAGAGAGAAAAAAGAAAAAAAGGCATAACGCTTTTATATCAAGAACCGTCGGGGCAACTAAAGATAGCTGAATAAGCAGAATTAGTTGCCCCGTTGGTGTGTATTCCGCTTAACACGTTATTGTCCGATTTTGTAGTATCTTTGCACCATGCAAAATAATAATACCGTCATTGATAACACGCTGAGAAGCATGGATATCGAATCGCTCAACGCCATGCAGTTGGCAACGATTGAAGCCAACGAGAAAGAACAGGATATAATTCTTTTATCGCCTACCGGTTCGGGCAAAACACTGGCTTATCTTATTCCCGTTCTCTTGAGCCTTAAGCCGGACATTCAAAACGTACAGGCCTTGGTGTTAGCACCTTCGCGTGAATTGGCGCAGCAAATCGAACAGGTTTGGCGCTCCATGTCAACCGGTTACAAAGTGGCTACCTGTTTTGGTGGTCGTCCTTCCAACAAAGAAAAACGGGATTTGGCTGTTCCACCCGCAATTCTGATTGGTACTCCGGGTCGTTTGGAGGATCATATTTTGCGGAATAACTTCGAAGTGAACTCTATAAAAATTCTGGTGCTCGATGAATTCGATAAATCGCTCGAAATGGGTTTTACCGAACAAATGGAAACCATTATCAGTCGCATTCCCGGCATTGAAAAACGTTTTCTGACTTCAGCCACCGATGCAGTTTCCATACCAGCTTTTACCGGAATAACCAATCCGTTGAAGCTCGATTTTAGTGAGAAAAACAACGAACTGAAGGGATTAAAAACCTTTCAGGTACGAGCTGTAACCAATGACAAAATGGATTTGTTGTATCAACTGCTTTGTAAGTTAGGAAACGATTCTACGCTTATTTTTTGCAACCAACGGGATACGGTTGATAAGGTGAGTGCTTATCTTACTCAGCGAAAACTGGCGAACGAGTTTTTTCACGGCAAAATGGAACAACCCGAACGGGAAAGGGCTCTTTCCAAATTCCGCAACGGAAGTTGCACTGCTTTTGTTTCCACCGATCTGGCTTCGCGAGGATTGGATATACCCGAAATCAAAAACATTATTCATTTCGATCCTCCTGTTCGCATTGACGAATATATCCATCGTAACGGAAGAACGGCACGCATGGAAGCCGAAGGTTCAGCATTTGTATTGTTGGCTGTCAACGAAAATCTGGCTGATTTTATTCTGCCGTTACCACAACCATTTTTACTGCCTGTATTAGCTTCGGCACCTCCAAAACCCGATTGGGCAACGCTGTATATTGGAAAAGGCAAGAAAGACAAACTCAGCAAGATGGATATTGTTGGATTTATGTTCAAAAAAGGACAATTGGCTAAAGACGAGCTGGGAATGGTGGAAGTGAAGGAATATTATTCATTTGTTGCTGTAAAAGCAAGTAAAATAAAGAACGTACTTCAATTGGTTCAAAACGAAAAAATCAAAAATATGAAAACCAAAATTGAGCTGGCTGAATAAAAATACCATGTAAGACACAAAAACTCCCGAATAGACTAATTCGGGAGTTTTTTTATGTTATTACTTTCAAGTTACAAAAGATATTGTTCGCTGATTGATTTATGTTCCTGAACTCTGTAAATAGTATCGGCAAACATATCGGCAATAGTAAGAATCCGGGCTTTCGAGCATTTTTCAATATCAAAAGGAATTGAATCGGTAAATGCAATTTCAGTCAGATTCGACTGCATAATCCGTTCGGATGCTTCGCCTGACATAACACCGTGTGAAACAATGGCACGTACACTTCTTGCTCCTTTTCCCATCATTAAATCGGCAGCTTTACAAAGCGTACCGGCTGTGTCAACCATGTCGTCGGTAATGATTACATCTTTTCCGTACACTTCGCCAATGATAGTCATTTCACCAATTACATTCGCTCTTTCGCGCGTCTTGTAGCAAATTACCATCGGAACTCCCAAATATTTTGAATATGAACCGGCACGTTTCGAACCACCCACGTCAGGTGAAGCGATAACCAGATTCTTTAATTTAAGAGATTTAATATATGGAACAAAAATAGTGGAAGCATATAAATGGTCAACCGGGATATTGAAAAAACCCTGAATCTGATCGGCATGTAAATCCATGGTAATGACCCGGTCAACTCCGGCTACGCTCAGCATATCGGCTATCAGTTTGGCACCGATTGATACTCGGGGTTTGTCTTTTCTGTCCTGACGCGCCCAACCAAAATAAGGTATTACTGCAATAATTTTATAGGCTGATGCACGTTTTGCAGCATCAATCATTAGCAATAATTCCATTAAGTTGTCGGAATTCGGAAAGGTGGACTGTACTAAATAAATGTATTGTCCGCGGATTGATTCTTCGTAAGAAACTGCAAATTCACCATCCGAAAAATGCTGAACTTTCATATTTCCAAGCGGACAATCTAAACTTTGACAAATTTTCTCTGCAAGATATCGGCTTTTTGTCCCCGAAAACACTTTAAAAGGTGTACTTGAAACTGACATGAGTTTTGTTTGATTTAGTTTGAATATTTTCTGCAAAAGTACTCAAATAAATTATAAAAAGGACATGATTTCTTCATAAAATAATAATGAATATTTATAACCTTAAAATGCAATTTTGCATCAGCTTTACACAGAGTGAAATTAAGAAATAAGTTCACTCGGATTTTTAAAATCACCGCTTTTGAAGTTTGTTTGTACAATAATTGTTGGTATAGTATTTACAATCTAAATTATTTTCCGCAAACGTTTGAAATTAAAAATTGCACAATTTTAAACGGTGGAAAATCAATGAAGTATAAATATCATTACTTTTGATTTGCATTTTTGAAAATTGAATGTCAGTCAGTCTCTAAATCTATATTTTATGAAAATTCACTTTAAAATACCATACCATACCTACTGGGGCCAAAAGCTTTTTATCAGCGGAAATATTCCTGAACTTGGAAATGGAAACATGTCAAAAGCGTTGCCATTGCATTTTCAGGCACCGGAAGACTGGTATGCTGAAATTGACATCGCCGGGAAAAAAATTATTCAATTCAACTATAAATATATTTTGTTCACCGAACAAAATGGTTTGTTTGTTGAGGAATGGGGAGATGACCGTAAACTAACGTTAGATCCTTCAGTGACAGATCATTTCTTCTGTGTTGATTTGTGGAATGCTCCGGGAAATGTTGAAAACGTATTTTTGAGTGCACCGTTTCAGGAAGTATTATTAAAACAGGATTTTTTTACTGAAAAGTCAGCCTCTGAAAAGAAATATACGCATATTTTCAAAGTAAAAATGCCGCTTCTGAAGAGGAATGAGGCGCTTTGTCTGGTAGGAAATTGCGAAGTGTTGGGCAATTGGTCTACGCTTAATCCGTTGATTCTGGAACGTGGCGACGAAAACTGGTGGACAACTCAGGTTGATTTGAGCAAAGTAAAAACCGAAGTGCATTATAAATATGGAATTTATGACCGTTCGGAAAACCAATTTCGCTATTTTGAATCAGGACCCGATCATATTGCTCCCATAATCAATTCGAAAAAGACTTTTGTTCAATTGTCTGATGGATTTGTTCGTATCTCGAATAACCAATGGAAAGGAGCAGGAGTAGGCCTGCCTGTTTTTAGTATTCGCACAAAGAAAAGTTTTGGAGTTGGTGATTTTAGCGATTTGAAATTATTTGTGGATTGGGCCGAAAAAGTAGGATTGAAACTAATTCAGGTTTTGCCGTTAAACGATACCATTGGTACGCATACAAGTGCAGATGTTTTGCCTTATGCTGCCATTTCAGCTTTTGCGTTGAACCCGCTTTTCCTCAATTTACAGGCAATTGGCAGTCTTCCTGCTATTCATCCGTTGCAAGAAGAGTATAAATCGAAACAAGCGGAATTAAATGCGGAGGATCTCATTCAATTTATGGATGTAATCACCTATAAACTTTTGTACGTAAGAGAATTATATTTGTTGCAAAAAGAAAGCTTCCTGAAAAATAAAGATTTCAATGCATTTTTTGCGGACAATAAATATTGGCTCGTTCCTTATGCGGCTTATTGCGTTTTGCGCGATCAGTTTGGAACATGCGATTATCGGAAATGGGAAAATTTTGCGTTGTTCGATGCTGATAAAATAACTGCTTTTACGTCACCGGATCAGGCTCAATATGATGATATTGCCGTGAATTATTTCATTCAATATCATTTACATAAACAACTTTCGGAAGCTGCGGAATACGCTCACCAACATAATGTGGTTCTAAAAGGCGATATTCCTATCGGAGTGAACAGAAACAGTGTGGATACATGGGTTTCGCCTGAACTTTTCAATATGAATATGCAGGCCGGTGCGCCACCTGATATGTTTTCTGTTAAAGGTCAAAACTGGGAATTACCGTCATACAATTGGGAAGAAATAGAAAGAACCGATTTCGACTGGTGGAAAAAACGGTTTGCACAAATGTCGAATTATTTTGATACATTCCGCATCGATCATATTTTAGGATTTTTCCGTATCTGGCAAATTCCGGGCAATCAGGTGGAAGGAATTATGGGACATTTAAGCCCTTCAACTCCGATTCACGTGAATGAATTCGCAGAAAAAGGATTGTGGTTTGATCATGACCGTTTTTGCAAACCATATATTACCGATTCAATTTTGTGGGATTTCTTTGGTGAAGAAGTTTCGTGGGTGAAAGCAAATTGTCTGCAAATAGAAGATAGCTGGATTTTACGATTAAAGCCTGAATTTCAGAACCAAACCGATGTCGAAAAATTGTATCTTGCCGGTAAAATTACTGAGAG
>JBBQMQ010000086.1:0-11338 GCA_038329115.1 Bacteroidales bacterium | reverse complement strand
CGATATTAATATAGAATTTAACCAAAAAGTCCCCCTTCGGGGGATTTAGGGGGCTTTAGATATGAGTAATATTATTGCAATTGTAGGTCGGCCAAATGTGGGGAAATCAACCCTTTTCAACCGGATGACCGAATCGAGAAAGGCCATTGTTGACGAATCAGCAGGAGTAACCCGCGACCGTCAGTATGGAAAAGGTGTTTGGAACGGGATCGATTTTTCGATCATCGACACCGGTGGTTATGCCGTAACTGCCGAAGATATTTTTGAGGGTGAAATCCGCAAACAGGTGATGATGGCCATTGAAGAATCGGATGTGATTTTGTTTGTGGTTGACGTGGAAAATGGCGTTACCGATATGGACGAGGAAGTTGCTGCGGTATTGCGCCGCTCGAAAAAAAAGGTATTTGTCGCTGTAAACAAGGTGGATAACAACGCGAGGATCATCGATTCGCACGAGTTTTATTCCCTCGGATTGGGCGAGATTTATTGTATTTCGTCGATGACCGGAAGTGGTACCGGCGAATTGCTTGATGACATTGTTGAAACTTTCCCGAAAGATGAGGTGGTGGACCTGGAAGAAGGTGTTCCTCATTTCGCGATCATTGGCCGCCCCAATGTGGGCAAGTCGTCGTTCATCAATGCGCTGATTGGCGAAGAGCGTAACATGGTGACCGATATTGCCGGAACTACCCGCGATGCGATTCATACCCGGTATAATAAATTTGGTCACGATTTTTATCTGATCGATACTGCAGGTTTGCGCAAACGAACCAAAGTGAAAGAAGATGTTGAGTTTTATTCAACCATGCGGTCCATCCGTGCCATTGAAGATTCAGATGTTTGTATCCTGATTCTGGATGCCACCCGCGGAATGGAAGCACAGGATGTTTCAATATTTCATTTGATTGACCGTAATAAAAAGGGTTTGGTTATCTTGGTTAATAAATGGGATTTGGTCGAGAAAGATAATTCGAGCACCAATGATTTTACCAAGCAGATTAAGGAAAGGATCGCGCCTTTTGTCGATGTTCCGATCATGTTTATTTCGGCTTTAACCAAACAACGAATTCTGAAAGCTCTGGAAACTGCGGTTGAGGTGTATGAGAACCGAAGCAAAAAGATTAAAACTTCGGAGTTAAACGAAGTGATGCTGAAAGCGATAGAAGACTATCCGCCACCATCGATTAAAGGTAAGTTTGTGAAAATTAAGTATATCGTTCAGTTACCCAGCCAAACTCCGAGTTTCGCCTTTTTTGCAAATCTTCCGCAGTATGTGAAAGAAGCATACCGCAGGTATCTTGAGAATAAGATCAGGGAAAACTTCAACTTCTCGGGGGTTCCGATACAGATTTATATCCGAAAAAAATAAAAAACCAATCAAACATAGAAAAACCATCTCCGAATAAATTCCGAGGTGGTTTTATCATTTATCCTTGTCCGTTTTGAACAAGTTGGGCTATCTTCTCCGGTTTACCCAGAATATAAAGTACATCATCCGTTTCGAAAACAAAGCCCGAGCCTGGGTTCTCAAAAATATTTTCCCCTCTTTTTGCAGCCACCAGAGTAAGTCCGAATTGCTTTCGCAAATGGATTTCTTTCAGCGAACTTCCCGGAAACATTTGATAATTACCAGCCCTTAGTGCAACAATTTCAATGTCAGGAATTTCATCGGTAAGTGTAAAAGTGTTATTCTCTTCCTTCTCCCTAAATATTCCATAATTATCATCGCGAATGTGAGATATGGCGGTCTCTATTTCACCCTTCGGAATTAGCAATTTCTTTAGTATTCGTTCAAAAAGTTCGATGGCCGTTTCAAATTCTTCAGGAATAATCTGATTGGCTCCCATTTCATAAAGATCTTCGATATCGGAAACGTTTTTTGACCTTACAATAATGTATGCATGTTTATTTAGCGAACGCACTTTTTCAATCACTCCGAGAGCCGTAATAGCTTCACCAATGCTGATCACCACAATTTCGGCAGTTTCGATGTATGCTTTCCGGAGTATTGGTTCATTCATCGAATCGCCGTAAACCACCATTTCTCCTTTTATTTGCCGTGCACGGGCTGATGCCGGGTCGAAAACGATTGATACGTATGGCAGTTTCATGCGACTGGCCATGCGCGAAAGATTCAGCGAACGTGAATCTTTACCAATCAAAACAATGTGATTTTGCATTTTTGGAACTTCAATTTCCTTGAGCGGGAAGATTCCTTTTACCAATACTTCAGGAATAGGCAGCTTTAACAATACACTGGCAACTGGTTTGGCAATCATAATCAGAAAAGGCGATACCGCCATGGAAACAATTGTAACAGCCAGAAATAATTGGTAGAAATAATCAGACAGAATCTGATAAGTCTGACCGGTTTTGGCCAGAATAAAAGAGAATTCGCCGATTTGCGCCAATGCCAGGCCAACCATGATTGTTCCCCTGAAGGTGTGTCCCAGCAATAATGAAGCTCCTCCAGCGACAATTGTTTTTATGACAATCACCAGCAATACGGTGGCTAAAATCATCCGGATATTTTCAACGGCAAAACTCATATCGAGCATCATTCCAATCGAGACAAAGAAAAAACTCGTAAATGTATCTCTGAATGGAATCAGGTGGCTGAAAGCATTCTGACTGTATTCCGACCGCGAAATCATTAATCCGCCCAGGAAAGCGCCAAATGCCAGGGATAGTCCCAAATTGGAGGCCAGCAGAGATACTGCCAGGCAGATGAGTAAAATGAACATGAGGAACAACTCCTGATTTTTGGTCAGTGCAATCAGGTGCAAAACCCTTGGCATGACCCATCGGTTGCCCACATACACAATCGCAAGTATGAAGAGTGTTTTTGATCCCATGCCGAGTAGTTTCGATCCGATATCATCGGTATTGCCTCCGAGCATGGGAGTCAGCAAAATCAAGGGGATTAAAATAATATCCTGAAAAATAAGGATACCGACCACCGTACGCCCATAGTTTGACGTAAGTTCACCGCGATCCTGAAGTATTTTCAGTACCAGTGCTGTACTGCTCAGGGCTGTGAGGAATCCGATAAACAGTGCCGAACCCCAACTCATGTCGTACATGCGTGCAAACAGCATAGTTATTCCGGCGGTAAATATTAACTGGACAAAACCTCCGAAAAAAACAATGTTCCGGATTTTGATCAGGTGGTTGAGCGATAATTCCAACCCGATGGTGAACATGAGTAAAATGATGCCGATTTCGGCCATGAATTCAATCTCGTGCGGCGACTGAATAAATCCCAAAAGGTAAGGTCCGGCAACAATTCCGGTCAATAAATACCCGATGATGGTTGGTATTTTTATTTTCGTGAACAGGTAGTTTACCGCTGTGGCAAACGCGAAAATGATGACGACATCTTTTAGTATAATCAGTTCCATCGCGCAATTTAGTTGAATTTTGCCTTAAAAGCATTAAGAATATCTTTGGAAAGGGTTATTTCTTTGGGCAGATGGATTTCATGAATATAACTTTATACACTTTGTAAAAATGCAAGAAGCAGATGCCATGAGATAAAGACTAAATGGATAAAATGAGCGTTTTCCTGCAATTATTCTTTATTTGATTGATTTACAGTATGTTAATATGTTTTTTTTTTTTGCATATCATAATTTATAATCATTCTAAATTGACATTTAACTGACATTTACTATAGTTTTAAAGGTTACCTTTTGTATGTTTGAGTAATCAATAGCAGAATATATGTTCATCCACCTCAATGCGAAATAGCGCTTCGGTGTTGCTGTAAACTACAGTACATAGAGGTTTTACTTTTGAAATGAATAGTGATGATATAAAAGGGAAAAACCCGGCCCTTTAAAAAGAAACCGGGTTAGTAACAATTATTTGTATAACCGGGAAGAGTAGCTACAACTGCCCTTCCCAACAAACAGTGCAAATCTATGAAAAAATTAGTGTGTATGGCAGCAATTGCTATGGTATTAACAGTTTTTAACGGATGTACAAAAGAGGAGATGAAAACATCTCCTAGTGAGGTAATCGCCAAAACGGGTAAAGCAGATGTTTATCTTGAAAATGGGTATCTGGCATTTAAAAACATGAGTGCCGTGGATAGTATAATGAATGTACTGAGTAAAATGAACCGAAAGGAAAAAGATGTATGGGAACGGAAAATTGGATTGAAGAGTGCCCGTTCCGAATTTAACAAGCTGTTTGATGAGTACGAAAAATTGACTTCGAAAGATGAGTTTCTGAAATTCAAGGCTAAATACAAAGACCAACTTTCGTTTAATGAGATGGATGAAACTGATTGCTCTATTAATTACCCTTATAAAGACTCATTCTTTGCTTCTGTAATGAATTCATCCGGGATACTAAAAGTTGGCATGAGCCTTTTTAAATTTACGAGAGAAACCCAAATCACTATTCTGGACGGCGATTTAGAAAAACTAAATAATATTTCAAAATTCTCAAATGATAACAATATAATTATATCTAAAACACTAAAAAGCACCAATGATGGATCAAGTACCACTAATGTTACCGGATTTCTTGATTGGAGAATTAGTGGAGATAGAAAGTTGTTGAATAACCTTAACTGGACAAAGTACTTTTATTCATTGTCTGGCTATCCCTTTCCAACTTATAAGATAGTTTATAAATGTTATTTACGACAGCAAGGACAAAAGAAAACGTTATTCGGATGGGTTAACTATAGTACAAAGTATATTGTTGAGGATATCTGGCATCAAGTAGAAAATAAACAAAAAACTCTAATCTGGGCAGGTAATAATATTTCAACAGAGACCACTCCTTATTATGATTGGGAACTTAGTTATTATGAATATTTAACTAGTTCAATTTCTTCATATGACAATGCGACTAGGCCAACAATGAGTTGTAAAGGGAATGTTTCTTTTCAAGGATTCAACTTTACTTATCCAATTAATTATTCGGAACATACAGGATTTTAGGTACACTTGATTTAAAAAACGAATCCCTGCATGTAAGTGTGGGGATTTAAAAAATTATAATGAGCAGAGTTTCTTTTTTTATCTATCTTTTTTGTTTATTCTTGGTTTTTTCATGCGAAAAGAATTTAGATACAGGCATTTATGTTATTGCAAAACCGTGTTTTAATTGTATTTTAAATCCTGACTCCGTAATTACGGCAACAGTCAGCATTAGCAAATCAATTACAAATGAAGGTATGCCCGATAAAATTCGGGACGCTGTAATTGAGTTAAAAGAAGAAGGAAAACCTTCTTCTTTTTTGAAGCATATTGGAAATGGAATATACAAGTCTGATCTTAAACCTTCTGTCGGAACAAAATATTCAGTAGAAATTTCTATTCCCAACTATCCAACATTAAAAGCAACAACCATTGTTCCGAAACGACCAGAGGTCAAATATATTAAAGGTCCTTTAAAACCAAAAGAAGAAATTAAATCTCGATATTCCAGTTTTCCATTCTACCCCTATACTTTTGAGATTAATGATCGGCCCGGACTAAACCGATACTGGGTTTATTCAATGGAAAAATATACCGGAGATGAATACAAATGGGATTTCAGATCAATGTATTATGGTCCGGATTTTATTCAATACGACGATTTTAATAAAGAGACAGATGCCTCGCTTCTTAACGGATTTTATTTTTTATTTTATCTAAGGATCTTAGATTCAGGTATAGAAAGCAACCTGTTTCAGTTTAATGAAGAATGTCCTATTGACCTCTATTTTAAATACTTTTTTATGGATGCCGATGAAAACTACGACAAATACCTGAAATCGACCATAAAGCAAATGATGAACGATGGAGGAAGTTTGCTTTTTAACGAACCGATACAAATCTACTCCAACATCGAGAATGGCTTGGGAATATTTGGTTCTGCTGCTATTACCAAGATTAAATTATGAGAATATTTTTAATCTTGCTTGTAATAGTTCCAACTCTTGTGTTTGCACAGGGGCATTTTACTGTTAGTGGTATCATTTCAGATTCGAATTCCGGAGAACGACTGATCGGTGCATCGGTCTATTCCTCCGAAGGAAAGTCGGGGGTTTCTGCCAATGCGTATGGTTTTTTCAGCATTAAACTTCAAAAAGGGTCGAACACGATTCAGGCAAGTTTTGTGGGCTATCAAACTTCAGCCGTCAAGGTCAATCTACTGAAAGACACGGTACTGAACTTCGCCTTAAAACCCGGCTTAGTTTTGAAAGAAGTTACCGTAAAAAATGCTCCAACCCGAAACTCACACCCTGAGTTCTCCTCCCTAAGTATGATGAAGCTTGACATGGCAAAGATGAACGATATTCCGGTAATTCTGGGCGAACGTGATTTGTTAAAAGCAATCCAATACCTGCCCGGCATAAAAGGAGGAGCAGAAAACACCGCCGGATTTAATGTTCGAGGCGGGAGCAGCGATCAGAACCTGATTTTACTCGACGGGGTTCCGGTGTATAACGTCTATCATTTGATGGGTTTTTTCTCCGTTTTTAATGGCGAAGCCATCAAGAATGCTGAAATCTACAAAGGCGGAATCCCTGCGCGTTACGGTGGGCATCTGTCTTCGGTGCTGGATGTCACCATGAAGGAAGGAAACCTGAAAACACACGAAGGCACGTTTTCGATCAGCCCGGTGGCTGGCAGTTTTACGCTCGAAGGACCCATCAAAAAAGATACGGCATCCTACCTTGTTTCGTTCCGAAGGACGTTTATCGATTTCCCGTTGATGTTGGGCCAGAAGATGCAAAAGCAGCCGTATGTTGGTGGTTACTATTTTTATGATCTGAATGCCAAAGCCAACTGGATACTGAACCCCAATAACCGTATTTTTCTGAGTGTTTACAATGGGCTTGACCGTAATTTTTACAAGGGAAGCGACCGGTCATTAAAGCAAAGTTTCAGGTATGAATGGGGGAATACCACGACTGTTCTTCGATGGAACAGCACCCTTAACAAGAAGTTGTTTGCCAATACCTCGGTCTATTTCAGTAGTTTCAACAATACCCAACGTACCTTGGCGAAGGAAGGCGATGCGGTTAATTTATTCAAAACATCGTCGAAACTAAACGAGTGGAGTTTTAAGACCGACTTCGACTATTACCTTGCCCCCGGAAATGTACTCCGCTTTGGCGGTAAATTGTCCGAAATGTCGTTCAGTCCCGATATTCTCCAACTTCGAAACGATGAGAGTGAAACCAGTTTCAAACAGGCAACCCGTAAGCAGGCCTTTGTGAGTGAAGCCTACGTTGAAGATGCGGTTGAATGGCGGAGCTTGAATGCCAATTTCGGGCTCAGGGAAGCAACATACAGCATCGAGGGTAAAACCTATTTTTCGCTTGAACCCCGGATCGCACTAAACTGGGCGCTGAAGCCAGATTTATCGGTTAGCGCCAGTTATATGCGAAACAGCCAGAACCTCCATTTGCTGACCAATTCGTCGTTGGGACTTCCGACCGATTTGTGGGTGGCGTCCACTAAAAATATTGCCCCGCAACGAGCCGATCAGTTTTCACTGGGTATCGAAAAACGCTATAAAACCAACTATACCTTTGGCATTGAAGGCTATTACAAAATCCTGAAAAACGTAACCCGGTTTAACGAAGGTTCAGCCTTTTTGAGCGGCAGCGACCGGAATTGGGAGTCGAACGTGTCGGTTGGCGAAGGCGAAGCGTATGGCAGCGAATTCATGTTCTGCAAAGAAAACGCGCGGCTAAACTGGATGCTGGCCTATACCTTGTCGTGGTCGAACCAACGTTTCGACAACATCAATCAAGGCCGTTGGTTCCCGTTTAAATACGACCGAAGGCATGATTTTTCGGCGCTGATCGATTACAAACTCAAAAGCAAATACACGGGTGAGCGTAAAATCAGCCTGGCGTTTGTGTTTCAGTCAGGAAATCATGTGACCATAAACGATACCGAAACGGAAGGAGTGATGCTACCCGGCTTTGAATTTTATGTTTCACCAAAGGATGTAGATAAATTGCGGATGCGGCAAACGTACGAGAATCCGAACAATTTCAAGATGCCGGCTTTTCACCATCTCGACCTGAATTATTCAATCAAACAATACAGCAGTAGCGGAAAAGGGCACGAATGGGCTTTCTCTATTTACAATGTATACAATCACTTGAATCCCTGGATGACTTACAAAGAGGATGGGGTGGCCAAACAACTCAGCATATTTCCGATAATTCCTTCGGTTTCGTACCGGTATAAATGGTAATTTAGTCATAGAATTTACAAATAAAACATGAAAACAATTTCAACAATTTTAATGGTAATGGCAGTTTTGGGTTTAAAGGCTCAGGAAAAATTCTCAATGGGTGTACAGATAGAAGGGTTCCATTCGAATCCAAAGAACCTCTCAGATATTTCTACCATGGAAGGTAGTTTTGGAGTAGGTGCCGGGATGTATGTATCTCATATTTTCTGGAAATCATTTTCAGCAAATACTGGTTTAAACTACAGATTCGTACAGTATGACCAGTTTGATAAAAACATTGGCTACCCTCCCAATTCGGAACGTCCTTTTGATGGTTATAGATACAATCAAAACAGTTTGGTAATACCATTAAATATCAGGAAAAGTTTTTTTACAGAAAGGCTCTTTGTTGAGGCAGGGTTGGAGCTAGATAGAGTTCTGAACCATGAAAACAAAGATCCCAAAATAGAATTACTATGGAAAATTGGAGCGGGCAGTAGAATTGGGAAACTTAATTATTCACTGAATTATATATGGGGAAACAAAGAACAGGCTGATGTTTTGATCTCCGACTCTAATTATAAGGTTATTACATACAAAAGCCGGATGCTTCAGTTAAAAGTTTCGTACCCTTTGTTGCAAATGAATAAATAACATAAAATAACATCAGCATACTGAAGTGAATAGAGATAATTTATTCGGATTACATACTCAATTTCGTGTATTTTTGTCTGGCAAGTCTGGTTCAAACCAGTTCAATTAGTCTGTAAGTATCATTATATGTATGTGTTAGTTGTTTGAAATACTGCTAATTAATCGTTTTTTTTTTGCATATCATAATTTACAATCATTCTAAATTGGCTTGAAATCGAATTTTTATTGATTTTAGTAGGTTACCTATTCTAAATTATCGAATTAATTAACAGAATAGATTTTATCCACCTCAACTGAATTTAAGCTTCATTGCGTTGGAAGAAACCTCGCATTGAGGTTTTTATTTTGGTACAAATAGATGAAGATAAAAAAGGGAAAAACCCGGCCCTTTTAAAAGAAACCGGGTTAGTAACAATTATTTGTATAACCGGGAAGATTAGCTACAACTACCCTTCCCAACAAACATTGCAAAACTATGAAAAAAATCGTGTGTATGGCAGCAATTGCTATGGTATTAACAGTTTTTAACGGATGTACAAAGGAGGAGCTGAAAACATCTCCGGATGACGTAATTGCCAAAACTGGCAAGGCCGATGTTTATCTTGAAAATGGGTATCTGGCATTTAAAAACATGAATGCAGTAGATAGTGTAATCAATCTTCTGAGTAAAATGAGTAGAAATGAGAAAGATTTATGGGAGCAAAAAATTGGATTGAAAAGCGCCCGTTTTGAGTTCGACAAACTATTTGATGAATACGAAAAAATTACAACGAAAGAAGAGTTCCTGAAGTTTAAAGCGAAATACGCTACTCAGCTAAAATTCAATGAAATGGATGATACTGATTGCTCGATCGATTACCCTTACATATCAACCTTTTTTATTCCAGTATTGAATAGAAAAGGAATTTTTAAAGTGGGATTAAGTCTTTTTCAGTACACCAAGGAAAATCAAATTATTATTTTAGATGGGGAAATGAAAAAATTGGAGAACTTGACCGCATATATGAATGATAAGAATGTAATCCAAAAGACGAGTTTAAAAGTTGCAAGAAGTAAAAATGGTTTTGTTATGATGGATGAATTTGTTGGCAATTGCCCATTTAATCCTAAGCAAGCATATTGGACAACTGGAGATAGAAGATTATTAAATCAACTAACGATTGATATGTGGGTTTATTGGGAAGATACAGATCCCCTTCTTGTTGTAAATAAGGGATATAAGTTTTGTTTGAAACAAAATGCACAAAAGAAATCTTGGCTAGTTGGGTGGAGAAACTATGGCACAATATACGAATTTAAAAATGTTAACTATAAAATTGATAACAATGCATATAGAACTGTGATATATGCAAATGGAGGCGTTTCTCCTGAGGTTAGTGCTGGTGTAAATTGGATTATTGTTTCATATGAAGAATCGAAATTTGTTGGTTCACCGGGATGGAGTTATGAATATTTAAAGCCAATATTTAATTTTGATGCTAATGTTTCATGCAGAGGATTAGATGGTATTTTATATCCAATAGTACATCTCGAATAGAATTTTTACTCTTTATCTAATTATGTTACAATTTGGAATACTAAACTAGACCTAGGAATAGTTAATCTTTCTGATCCTAGGTCTAGTTTTTTTTATAGAGCATGAAATATTATAGAGGAATCATCATTTTGTATTGTGTACTAGCAGTAATTTTATATTCCTGTGAGAAAGAACTTAAAACAGAGATTCAGGTTAGTCCTAAACTCTGTTTCAATTGTATTTTAAATCCTGACTCTATAATTCAGGGAAGCCTAAGTTTAAGTCAATCAATTAGTATTAATGAACCTATAACAAAAATAAGCGATGCGATCATTGAATTAAATAAGGATGGACAAATAATCGATACTTTAGAAAATGTTGGAAATGGGAAATATCGTTTGAATATTAAACCTAGTTCTGGAAGTTTATATAAAATAAGAATCATAAGTAAAGAATTCCCAGTTTTATTTGCATCTACAATGATTCCAGAAAAACCTGATGTAACCTACCAAAATGGCGAACTAGAGTTGCATGTGATTAATGAATACTATTCCTATTCTACCTATCAAACTACTTATACCATTCATGATAAGCCAGGAATCAATCGGTATTGGAATTACACAAAATCAAAATTTAATGACAAATGGCATTTTTATGGAGGTTACGGAGGAATTGATTCACCGTTCTTTGACGATTTTAATAAAGAAATTGATGCGACCTACGAAAATGGTTTTTTCTATCAGTACTACCTTCGGATCAACGATTTTGGATTTGAAGGCCGCTCGTTTAGCTTTAAAGATACTTATTTTCCAGAGCATGTTATTGAATCATTTTTTTTAGACGCCGACAAACACTACGACAAATACCTGAAATCGACCATAAAGCAAATGATGAACGATGGAGGAAGTTTGCTTTTTAACGAACCGATACAAATCTACTCCAACATCGAGAATGGCTTGGGAATATTTGGTT
>JBBQMQ010000085.1:0-11467 GCA_038329115.1 Bacteroidales bacterium | reverse complement strand
GGCGAGAGCCATTGTGAATAAACAAAACCTTTGAGGGAAAACCATTCGGCAAAATAACTAAACCCGATATTGCCTAAAAGTATGCTTAAGATTCCTGCAACTACGTAAATGAACATCGGGTTTACACCAAATGATTCAAAGAAAATGCTCCATTTTTTCTTATGCTTCATATCAATAATCCAGATTAACAGTCCCAACAGCAGTGATGCTAAACCGCAAGTGGTTAAAACAAAACTGGAACTCCATATTTTTTTATTAATTGGGAAACCGTAATCGAGTAAAAAACCCATGAACAGAATGGCTGAACCGAAAAGAAAAAGTTTCTGAATTTTTTCACCATTGTCTTTCGTTTCCGAAATCAGTTTCCCTGCCCAAAAGCCCAGAAGAACGTGAGCAATACAAGGCAAAGTACTCAAAATTCCTTCCGGATCGAAAACAATGGATGAGCCATCGGCTAAATGATCGGTATACATGTGCGAGATACCTAAAACAGCACGGTCAATCACGGCAACCAGATTATTTTCATCTTGACCATAGCTGCCTGTAGCAGCCATTAAAATCCAATAAAATAGTAAGATTAATCCGATAATCCAGGGAATTCGTTTTGGTTTAAACATTAAAACAATGATCGAACCAAAAAATGAAACCAATGCGAGACGTTGCAGAACGCCTAAAATCCTAAGGTTTTCGAAGTTATTGACAGATTGCCATATTTTTTCAAAGATTGGTAATTCTTCTCCGCGAAGTCCATTCAATCCGCGGCAGAAAAGTCCAAACCATCCTAATGCCAATCCAATTAAAAACAGCAGAACGGAGCGGCGAAGTAGTTTTGTAAAAGTCTGACCGGAGAACTTGAAATCAAATTTTTTGTAAGACAAAAACATGGAAACCCCCATGATAAACATGAAAAAAGGAAAAACCAGATCTGTAGGTGTTAGTCCGTTCCATTTGGCGTGACCAAGTGGAGCATAAATGCTGCTCCAGCTTCCGGGATTGTTGACCATAATCATTCCGGCGATGGTGATGCCCCGTAAAACATCAAGCGAAAGAAGGCGTGAAGAATTTTTGATGGTGTTTGTCATAATTTTCAAATAAAAGATTTTAAGGTGATTGTATTTTATTCGCACAAATATACAAAAAAACCGCTGAACGGCACAAACTCGTTCAGCGGATTCTCATTATTTTTTTCAACATAGAAGGAAAGTCTTTATTTCACCTCCACACCATTCGTTACAAGTGCTTTTGGTTGAATCAGTACTAATTTTCCGTCGGAATCTTCTGCCGAAAGAATCATTCCTTCACTCATAATCCCACGCAATTTGCGTGGTTCAAAATTGGCAATAAAGCAAACCTGCGTACCAATCAGTTCCTCCGGATTTGGATAGTGCTGAGCAATTCCCGAGAGAATGGTACGTTCTTCCAAGCCGTCGGCAATGCGGAATTGCAACAGTTTATCGGCTTTTGGCACTCGTTCACAAGTAAGCACAGTTCCAACACGGATATCCATTTTCTGGAAATCTTCGAATGAAACGTTTTCTTTTACCGGAGCCGGTTTGTAGTTGGCTGTTTCGTTGGCAAGTTTTGTGTCAAGCAATTTTTGCACTTGCGCGGCTATGGTTTCGTCTTCTATCTTTTCGAAAAGCAATTCGGGGGTTCCAAGTTGCGCTCCGGTTTCCAACAAATCAATTTTGCCTAAATCTGCCCAGCTAAACGTTTTCATCCCCAGCATGGTGCGCAGTTTTGCCGAAGTAAATGGCAAAAATGGTTCAAAAGCAATGGCTAAATTCGCTGAAATTTGCAAACTCAAATGCATAATCGTTGCCACGCGATTCATATCAGTTTTGGCGACTTTCCAAGGTTCGGTGTCGGCCAGGTATTTGTTACCGATACGAGCCAATGTCATGGCTTCTTTTTGCGCATCGCGGAAGCGGAAGTTATTGAGCAATTTTTCCACATCAGCTTTTACGTTGACAAATTCTTCCAACGTTTGTTTGTCGTAATCAGTCAATTCGCCAAGTGCAGGCACTTTTCCGTCGTAGTATTTTTGAGTCAGCACCAACGCACGGTTGATAAAATTCCCAAAAATAGCCACCAATTCGTTATTATTGCGTGCCTGAAAATCTTTCCAGGTAAAGTCGTTATCTTTGGTTTCGGGTGCATTGGCAGTCAACACATAGCGCAACACATCTTGTTTTCCGGGAAATTCTTCCAAATATTCGTGTAACCACACCGCCCAATTGCGCGAAGTGGAAATTTTATCGCCTTCGAGATTGAGGAATTCGTTTGCCGGAACATTATCGGGCAAAATATAGGATCCTTCAGCTTTCAACATAGCAGGAAAAACGATGCAGTGAAACACAATATTATCTTTGCCAATAAAGTGTAGCAAGCGTGTTTCAGGGTCTTTCCACCATTTTTCCCAACTATCGGGAAGCAATTCTTTGGTATTGGAAATATAACCAATCGGTGCATCGAACCACACGTAAAGCACTTTACCGTCGGCACCAGCAACCGGAACGGGAATTCCCCAATCCAAATCGCGACTTACGGCACGTGGTTGCAAGCCCATGTCGAGCCAGCTTTTGCATTGTCCGTACACGTTTGGTTTCCATTCTTTGTGGTCTTCCAAGATCCATTTGCGTAACCAGGCTTCGTGCTGATCGAGCGGCAAATACCAGTGTTTGGTTTCGCGCATTACCGGAACATTGCCACTGATAGCTGATTTGGGATTAATTAAATCGGTTGCATTGAGGGAAGTTCCACACGATTCGCATTGGTCGCCATATGCATTTTCATTGCCGCAATGCGGACATTTTCCTGTTATATAACGGTCTGCCAGAAATTGTTGCGCAACTTCATCGTAATATTGTTCGCTGGTTTTTTCTACAAAACCGCCTTTTCCTTCAATGGTTTTAAAAATATCGGAAGCCAGCTCACGATGGGTTTTAGACGTGGTGCGTGAATAAATATCGAATGTAATTCCGAAGTCTTCGAACGATTTTTTGATAATCGTGTGATAACGATCCACAATATCCTGCGGCGTAACGCCTTCTTTCTTAGCTTTAATGGTAATCGGCACACCATGTTCGTCGGATCCGCCGATGAACAGCACTTCTTCACCTTTGAGGCGGAGGTAGCGTACGTAAATGTCGGCAGGAACATAAACGCCGGCTAAGTGTCCGATATGTACGGGTCCATTAGCATAAGGCAAAGCCGAGGTGACGGTGGTACGTTTAAAATTGGTCATGTAGTTAATTTTGTTGATTGGTTCATCAGTTAATTGGTTCTTTCAAATTGGTTAACCGATGAACCCAGTTAACCAATTAACCCTTTTACTAATCAGGAGTGCAAAGATACGGACAAAATATGAAATTTTGTATATTTAATTCCACGAAATGAATCGCTGATTTACATGGGAATAAAAACGAAAACAAAAGAGATAATTCAATTTATTTATTTACTTTTGCCATTCATAACTTTTATTAATCATCTAAAATTTAGTATTATGGTAATGTTAATAGTAATTGGTATTATAGTTGCGGCAGTCGGTTTCGCAGCTAAAAAGTCGAATTCGCCGGCAACACCTTACAGTGGAATTATTAAAATCTCCGGTATTGCGCTGATAATAATCGGTGCTGTCATTTCTTCTGTTGTGCAAATCAATCCGGGTGAAATCGGAGTGCAAAAACTTTTCGGGAAAGTGAGTCCTCAAACACTTGAAAGCGGATTGAATTTAATTAATCCATTGGTAGAAGTGGTAACATTTGATATTCGTACGCAGAATTATACTATGTCCGGTGTACAGGACGAAGGTTCAAAATCAGGTGACGATGCTATTCGTGTTCTATCGGCTGATGGTCTTGAAGTCATCATTGATTTAACGGTTCTGTATAAAGTTGTTCCGAGTGAAGCTCCACGTATTTTGCAGGAAATAGGAACCGATTATCGGAATACTATCGTCCGTCCTATTTGTCGAACAAAAATAAGGGACAATGCTGTTTACTACGATGCTGTAGCCTTGTATTCTACCAAAAGGGATGAATTTCAGGGTCGAATTTTTGCAACCATTGAAAAAGATTTTAAATCCAGAGGTTTATTTTTGGAGCAACTGTTAGTTCGGAATATTACGCTTCCTGCATCAGTTAAAACAACTATTGAATCGAAAATTAACGCAGAGCAAGATGCACAAAAAATGACTTTTGTGCTTCAGAAAGAAAAACAGGAAGCTGAACGTAAACGTGTAGAAGCGCAAGGTATTGCCGATTATCAGAAGATATTAAGCTCTGGTTTGAGTGATAAGTTATTGCAGTACGAAATGATTAAAGCCATCGCTACTTCGCCTAATGCCAAACTGATTATAATGGGTAATGGTAAAAACAGCACGCCGGTAATTTTGGATACAAAATAGAAATGTAATACTTAAGGTAATAAAACAATCAAAGCTACTCTTCCGGGTAGCTTTGATTGTTTTATATCAATTCTTAATTATTTTTCTGACTGCACTTGTACCATCGACAAAATTGAATTTGATAAAATAGATATTAGGAGTTAAACTTTCAATATTGACTGTGTTAGAATTTGAATCAAATTGTTTCCCAATCTCAATTGCCCGACCCATTAAATCTGTTATTCCGTATGACTTGATAGCATTGTGACCCACGACAGTGATAGACTTTTGTGCCGGTGATGGGTAAATTATCAAATCATTTTCTTGAGGTGATTGAAGCGCATTAAATAGCTGGATGGAAGCTTTCCAATTAAATGCCAAGCTGTTGTCTGAGTTTAAATCAATTAATTCCAGAAACGAACCGTTCCCATCTGCCTGAGTTGGCCATGGTGCACTATCGGTATATTCAACAGAATCGATGATATTTCCAAAAGCATCGGCCAGTACTAATTTCTGCGATTTGTTGGATAAACATCGTGTATATTGTCCGAAAGGTGCAAATCCATACGTTTGTGTAAATGCGGCTGTACTACTGGCTAAATAGACTTTTTGGTTTGCAGCTAGTGTAGAATTAACAGGAAATTGATAGCTGATTCCCAATTCACGGAAATAGTAGCCGGTCAGGGAGGCTGGCTGATTACTATTGTTCGTAATTTCGATAAATTCCAGACTGTCACTTGCCAAAAAGCCGGATGCAACCGGATTATAATTAATTTTAGATATTACAAGCGCTGGGAGGGAAACATTTGCACAACTCTCGTAATTATTTAATTTTGAATTTAACCAGTTCGTTCGGGTTTGTAGCCATGTTTTTAACGAACTGATTTTACCTGCAAAATTTCCAATTGTATTCCACTTGGCCTGTTCTCTTACTTCGGCTTCCGAAATAAGAAGCACTAATTGATCAATTCTGTTTGAAATGACGGCATAATTAAGCGGCTGATTCTGAGCCGAAAGTTCAATCCATCTTTTTGTCAGATAACACTTGAATGTTGGATTGTTGAATAAATCGAGCCAGAATTTTGCACCCACATTACCTCCATCGTTAAATTGCCAGATATCAGTATGACTACGATCAAATCCCCATGAAAACAAATCATTTCCATAGGTTAAATTGAAATCCCAAATGGGTCCGGCTCTCAATTTTCCATTCCTGTCCTTATGAAAATACGTACTAAATTGATATCCATCTGCATTCGAACTAAACTCATTCATTATTAGAAAGTCCACGAAACTCGGAACATCAATTATAGAAGGATAACCAGTTGTAATAGAGCTATTCTGAGCCGTCATTACGGTTTTTAGATTATTGAACTGATTATAAATGTATGTGTTTTGCTGGGTTGTCACATCTTCTGGTTTTGGACTTTCGTGAATAAAATTTGCCCCTGACATTGACCATGCTATAGGATCGCCACCGGTAGTTTTATCACATTTAGTTATATATCCACCGGTAACATTAGAGCCGGTATTGTCTGTGGTTGTCAATTTTACAATATTGATTCTACCTTCATCTGCTTTCAGTTTTTCCATAAATACGTACAACCCTTTATAATCACCATTGACGACGACTTCACAATATTTCCCTCTAGGAGAATAATTTCCCATATTTCCATATAATTCGTAGGATAAATAATCTCTCATTAATGAAGGGTCGAAGGCAAGTGGGTTCAGTATCCAATCATTTTCTTTGGGAAATCCTAAAATGCTGACATTATTATTTGATATATTGTCGGCTTTATATGTGGTTAAACCGTATGGTTTTTTGGGAAGAGCCTGCGATGATGAGCCTCTTAACTCAATTCCAATTCTACCGTTATAATTTAAATAACCAACTGTGTTTTGATCACTCAGATAATTTCTTGTGTCATCGGGTCTGTAAAGCACCTTCATATTTCCGAATACTTTCGGCTCATCAAGAATATCGTAAGGTTTTCCAGTTGAAGGATTGTTGTCTGTAGTGATTATGACAATAGGCAGATTACTGTTAAAGTTTGCCGGATCAGTGGGGTATACTTCAAATTCATAAATGGAATAGCCATAATTTATAGATCTGGTTATTCCCTGAAACTTAATATATCGATAATTTGTGTTTGGAACACTTATTAAATCAGTACGTGCTCCGGCAGCCATATTGCTGTATATTAGGCCTCCTGAGAATACAATATTGTCTGTTGAAAAACTTAAGTTGTAGTTTTTAGCATTAGCATTTTCCCAAAATATCTTTATTGTGTTAATAGTTTTAACAGTTCCGAGGTCTACTACAAACGAGGCATTATCCACATTACTTGCATCTTGCCATCTTGTGCTCATATTGTTGTCAAACATAGCACTAGTCGGTTTATTCTCAGAGGATATTGCCGTTAAACCGCTGTACTTTTGTCCGAAAGAAGATGTAGAAAAGGCTATAAGGAATAAAAACCAAAAATCGAAATTCGTAATTTTTTTCATGATATATTGAAATAAGGCAATTTAAAAGTTAAATTACGTAATAATTTACTTTTGTCGTCAAAAGTACTTACAATTATTAAAAAAAGAAGTATTTGTTGCGTTTATTTTTATAAAAAGTGCATTTCCTCTTTCGCCGCAAATTGTCTATATTTGCGAAACAAAACAAATTCATCTCAATGTCCCGCGATAAAGCCATTTTAAAAGAACAAATTTCCGAACTTTCTAAAAAAGAGTTGGTTGATATTGTTTTGAAACTTGCAGGGAAAAGATTCAATTATGAATTTTTGCTGGTGAATTTTTTGGATAAAGACACCGGTGAACTGACACTTTTTGAAGAAGCCAAAGAAGATATTGAAAAATTATGCGAAAAGGAATATAAAGGTCGCACTATTCAACACCAACTGGTTAAGAAATTGAATGCGTGTACAAAACGGATCAAGGAATTTACAGTTGAAACAAAAAGTAAAAAACTGGAAGCAGATTTGGTGTTTTACGTGTTGGAAAAACAATTTGTACATCCTACAAAGGTTTTTGGTGCCCGTTTCTCAGGCTATGATTATAAAGTTGGTTTATTGCTCAAAAAGTTGATTTCGCTTGTAACAAAAAAACTTCATCCGGATTATTTTATTGATTATCAGGAAAAAATAAATGAATTTCTTATTAAATTACATCACACTTCCAATCGAATTAATACAATTAAAGACTTACCATTACAAATTGAATTAGAATGAATAAAATCACTTTTAACAGGCTAAGACTCCTTGAGACAATAAAAAAAGGGTTGCAAAATGAATACACAAAGTACCTCTCTGAAACCGAAGTAATTTTACAGGAATGGAGAAAAGAAGCGAAGAACAGCGACGAAGTTTTCGATGTGGTGCTTAAACAAGTACATAATTCAAAGAAACAAATTTTGCGCAAATATGCACATTCGAAAACATCTAAATACCTCAACGTAATTTCTGAACAATTGGCAGAAGGCTTCCTTTCCATTGGAGATTTGGACGATTATTCAACAGAATTGAAACAAGTAATAATAGAGCTTTCAGAAAAAGTAGCCGAATAAAATTATAAAATGTGATAAATGGTCTGTAATTCAACAGCTCTGAAAAACATTCAATAGAAACTATGCTTAAAAAACTAAAACCATATATGATGCCCGTTTCGATGTTATTGGGTGCCATTTTCTATACGTTTTTTGCAGCATTGTCATTCCTGACACCGTATCTTATTTTTATTATGTTGTTTTTGACGTATTGTAACCTGCAGCTGGCTGATTTGCGGGTTTCCAGGCTACATTTGTGGTTGGTTTTGATACAGATTTTTGGAAGTATTGCTGTTTTTTTAGTACTACAACCAATCAACGTAACGTTGGCACAAGGTGCCATGGTTTGTGTTTTGGCTCCCACCGGAACGGCTGCGCCAGTGGTTACCGGAATGTTGAAAGGAAACGTAGCCAGTCTGACAGCTTACAGTCTTATCAGTAATTTGAGCGTGGCGGTTGCAGCACCGGTTATTTTTTCATTTATCGGCACAAACCAATCATTGCCGTTTTTTGACTCGTTTTTGGCTATCGGTCAACGTGTTTGTTTGTTGTTATTGTTGCCATTTGTCTCTGCCATGCTTATGCGAAAATTCATACCGCGAACAACTACCAAAATCGGTTCCTATTCAGGATTGGCATTTTACGTGTGGTCGTTTTCATTGTTTATTGTAACGGGCAAAACGGTGGAATTCATGATGAAACAAGAAAGCTCAAGTTATGTAATTGAAATTCTTATTGCCGTTGCAGCCATGGTTATGTGTGTCAGTCAGTTTTTGTCCGGACGTGGAATTGGAAAACAATATAACGATACTGTTGCCGGTGGTCAGGGATTGGGGCAGAAAAACACTATTCTGGCTATTTGGATGGCGCAAATGTATCTGAATCCGATTGCCTCTATCGGTCCGGGTGCGTATGTGCTCTGGCAAAATAGTGTAAATTCTTATCAGGTTTGGCGAATGAGAAAGAGTTTGTAATCAATTACAATCTTCCGGCACTTCGATAAATTGTTAGTTTCTCAAAAACAATTTAATTTTCAGCTTTTGATATTTTGGCGAGTTTTTCAGCTTCGAGTTGTGCTTTCGATTTACTTTGGGTTACGATATAAACTCCGGAGAAAACTAACAAGCCGGATAAAGCCTGTTCATATCCAAAAGTGTCAATTCCTATAAATACGGCAACCAACGATGCCATAATTGGCTGAACGTAATTATACATACTCAGCGTAGTGGGACGCAACACCTTCTGACCGATTGGAAGAAAAAGGTATCCTAAGAAAGTTGCAAAAATTACAACATAACTTATTTTCAAGTAGGTTCCCGGCGTAAGGAGTGTGAAATCGGTTTGCATTAACGGATGATAACAAAAAGGAAAACAGACGATGGTGCCAAATAAAAACATCCATTTCATAATTGTTACAGATGAATACCGGTTAATCAAATTTTTGAAAACGGTGAGGTAAATGGCAAAAGAAGCTACAGCTCCAAATACGATTGCATTTCCAAGAAAATTACTTTTGCCGACATGCACTGTGTGATTATTGAAAACAAGCAATAATGCACCCGAAGCACCAACCAGAACGCCTATAGACTTCATCATGGTTATAGGTTCTTTTATTATAATGGCAGCCAGAATCATAGTAAGTATCGGCAGCATGGTTACAACAATGGATGCATCGATGGGTGAAGTAATTGATAACCCAACGAAATAAGGTAATTGATTTAGTATCAGTGCAAAAAGTGAAGCGAAAAACAACATGAAAATATCTTTTGCAGGCACTTTCTCTTTTTTTATAAATAATGATACCGTCCAAAATAGCAGCATTCCACCTGTCAGTCTGAAAAAAGTAAGCGTGTACGGACTTAAAATTTCAGGCATTAGCGAACGTGAAATCGGCGTATTCATTCCAAATATTACGTTTGCCGAAAGAATGGCAATATGTCCGTTTAGTTTTTTGTTTTCCATAAAGTATATTTGACCATGCAAAGGTACAATTTTTTTTTTCAGAGAACAGTTTTTAATCATCTGTCAATGGTTGACGGATATTCATTCTGCAATTTCATCCATGAATTGAATAAATAAGCAAAATGACCAGTAAATATCTAAAAATAAAGCAACTGAAAAGTATAAATAACAATAAATAAGTTTGTTTATTTCATAAATAGTATTTAGTTTTGTACTCATTAAAAATGTTAGTACTATGAAATCTAATCCAAAAGAACAGCGATCACTTTTTCCCGAAGAATGTCTATTGCGCGAAATAGCCAGCCAGACACGTTTGTCGATTGGCATTCCCAAAGAAAATGTTGATATTGAAACACGATTAGCTCTTACCCCTGAAGGAGTTGCAATTGTGACGGAAGAAGGTCATAGTGTTTATGTTCAACGTGGTGCAGGTGAACCAATGTCTTATTCCGATTTGCAATACAGCGAAGCAGGTGCATACATGGTGGATGATGCATCCGAAGTTTTTGGAGCTGATATGGTGTTGAAAATAGCACCACCAACCATGGAGGAATTGAATTTGATGCAGGATCGGTCAACTATTTTTTCGATGTTGCAACTCTCCAACTTATCGTCGGATTGCATCAAGTTGATAATGAAGAAAAAAATGAATGCAATTGCCTATGAATTAATCAAAGACGAACAAAAAACATTTCCGGTAGTGAGTTCAGTATCTGAGATTGAAGGAAATACAGCTATTGCTGTGGCAGCTGAGTTAATGAGTAATGAGCGTGGCGGAAAAGGATTATTGTTAGGTGGAGTTGCGGGTATAACGCCAACTGAAATACTGATTTTAGGAGCCGGAATAGCAGGCTCGGTAGCTGCTCGAACTGCATTGGCTCTGGGAGCTCAGGTGAAAATATTTGATCACGATATTAATAAACTTCGCAAAATACAACATTATCTGGGACAACAGGTTTTTACTTCGGTAATTCATCCAACAGTTTTGTTTAAAGCGTTGGCCTCGGCAGATGCAGTTATTGGAAATTTGCGTTATATAAATGGTTCTGATCGGTTTATGGTATCAGAAGAATTGATAAAAACAATGAAAACAGGAGCCATAATTATTGATATGAGCGTGGATCAGGGTGGCTGCTTCGAAACGTCCGAATGCAGAACATTACAAAATCCGGTTTTTGAAAAACATGGCATTATTCATTATTGTGTGCCCAACATTTCAGCACGTGTTGCCAGAACAACTTCCATGGCATTGAGTAATATTTTTGCTCCGATATTATTAAAAATAGGAAATTCAGGCGGTATTAACTCTGCGATTTCCGAAAGTATAGATTTTCGTCACGGAGCTTATATTTATAGCGGCATCTTGGTCAATCGTTTGATTGGAAATTATTATGGAATTGCTTCAAATGATATAAGTTTGTTGATAGCAGGTTATTAACATGACAAGCTTTTGCTTATTTTGAATTGTACTTTAAATTGAGAGTCGCTTTTATTGGAAAAAGACAGCTTTTTTATTTAAAAAAATAGAATTTTTCGTTTGAAACTGAGTTTGATGGTTTGGC
>JBBQMQ010000084.1:0-11476 GCA_038329115.1 Bacteroidales bacterium | reverse complement strand
GTACCTGAAAACCACAAATAATAGCATTTGACGCTGCTGCTAACATAATATCCGAATCGGAAATGGCACCTACAGCTTTGTGAATTACATTTACCTGAATATTTTCAGTTGAAAGATTTAATAATGAATCCGACAATGCTTCAACCGAACCATCCACATCACCTTTCACAATGATATTCAATTCTTTGAAATCGCCCAAAGCAATTCGGCGTCCCAATTCGTCGAGAGTAAAGTGTTTTTTAGTACGTATGCTTTGTTCGCGTTGTAGTTGTTCGCGTTTATTGGCAATTTCACGAGCTTCAGGTTCGGAAGACATTACGTTGAAATTATCACCAGCCTGAGGAGCACCATTCAATCCTAAAATTAAAACAGGTTCACCCGGTCTTACTTCCTGGATTCGTTGATTGCGCTCATTAAACATGGCTTTTATTTTACCGTAATTCGTTCCTGCCAATACAACATCGCCCTGACGAAGCGTTCCGTTATGAACTAATATGGTGGAAACATAACCACGACCTTTATCTAACGTAGATTCAATAACCGAACCAATGGCACGTTTATTCGGATTTGCTTTCAGTTCAAGCATGTCGGCTTCAAGCAAAACTTTTTCGAGTAATTCAGGAATGCCATCACCTTTTTTAGCCGAAATATCTTGTGATTGATATTTTCCACCCCAATCTTCGACAAGGTAATTCATTTGTGCTAATGTAGCTTTTATCTTTTCAGGATCTGAACCTATTTTATCTACTTTGTTGATTGCAAAAATTATTGGTACGTTTGCTGCAGCAGCATGATTAATTGCTTCAATAGTCTGAGGCATCACGTTGTCGTCAGCAGCAACAATAATAATCACGATATCAGTCACTTTTGCTCCACGAGCACGCATGGCAGTAAACGCTTCGTGACCCGGAGTATCAAGGAATGTAATGCGTTGTCCGTTCTCCAGTTTTACATTATAAGCACCAATATGCTGTGTAATACCACCGGCTTCACCTGCAATTACGTTTGTTTTACGTATATAGTCAAGCAACGAAGTTTTACCATGATCGACGTGACCCATTACGGTAACAATCGGAGCACGTGGTAATAAATCAGCTTCAGTGTCAACTTCTTCTTCTCCGATTGCTTCAATTACATCGGCACTTACATATTCTGTAGTAAAACCAAATTCTTCGGCTACAATATTGATAGTTTCAGCATCCAGTCGTTGATTAATGGAAACCATTAAGCCAATATTCATACAGGTTGCAATAACCTGGTTTACAGAAACGTCCATCATTACTGATAATTCACTAGCAGTTACAAACTCGGTTAGTTTAATAACGCTTTCTTCAGCGCGTTCACGTTGAGCCTGCTCCTGTTGGCGGGCGCTATTGGTATCACGTTTGTCGCGACGGTATTTTGAACCTTTACCTTTTTTATTAGCACCCGAAAGGCGAGCTAATGTTTCTTTAATCTGTTTTTGAACATCTTCTTCATTTACTGCCGTTTTGATGCTCTTTTTTACCCTATCTTTATTTGGTTTTCCTGCAGGGCTAGCTCCAGGAACTACTTTCTTAGGATGTGCAAAACCTTGTGTAGGTCCGCTTGTTTGTGGAACCTTGGTTATATCAACTTTTTGATTGTTAAATCGCTCACGTTTCTTTTTTGGATTAACTGAAGGAGAATTTGCTACTTCAGCAGCAGAACGCAAGATTTTTTTATCACCATTTCCACTGGTTTTTGTTTCGTTGGTTCCACGGAGTTTTTCTTCACGTTCTTTCCGCTTTTGGTCTTTCGTTTTTGGTTTTGGACGTGTACTCTGATTTAAAAGCCCAAGATCTATGGTTCCTATTACAACCGGCGATTTATCTAAAGCCGGACGGACTAATGAAAATACTTCATCTCCTTCGTGATCGTTGTCTTTTGTTTCAACATTCAGTTCAACTTCTTCTTCAACTAAATCAATTTTGGTTTTTTTAGAAATCGGAATTATTGGTTCATCTTTCTTGTTTTCAATTACTTCCTTTTTCTTTATAGAAATTTTAATATCTTTTTCAACAATTTTTTCAGGTTCAGGAGTTACGTTTAAAACCTCAGGTTTTGGCTCTGGTTTTTCAACCGGTTTTACAGCCACTTCCTCAATTTTTTCTTTTTTAATCGTAGGTATTTCTTGTTTAGGTTCAGCTTTCAGGATTTCCTTTTCCGGAACAATTTCCGTTTTTACCGGTTGAACTTTTTCTGCTTCAACAGGTTTAGGAGCAACTGGAGTTTCAACTTTCACTTCGGCTTTTACCTGAACAGGTTTTTCCTTTGGTCCCAAATCTATATGTCCGACAGATTTGAAATGAGGGAGTTTATCTTCAGGAATGATTACATGTATGGTTTCAACAGGTTTCTCAACAGGTTTTGGAGTATTATAGCCTTCAATTGCTATTGTTTCAGATCGTTCCTTTAAATGACGTTCCTGACTTAATCGCTCCGACTCAATTTTCAGAGCCATATCTTTGTTAAATTCCTTGGCAAGCAAAAGGTGTAAGTCATCGTTCAATTTTAAATTGGGATCGACAACTATTTTATGACCTTTTTTTGCCAGAAATTCTACAGCGGTAGTCATACCGATATTCAAATCTATACAGGCTTTACTTAATCTTATGGACATATTCTATAATTACAGTTTTTCTTTTTAATTTAAAAAAGTGTTTTGTTTCTAGTTTCGATTTTGTTAAATCAAAGGTAAAATTCAAAAACACAAAAACGGAGAATAAATTATTCTTCGTCTTCAAATTCGGCGGTTAAAATTGCCAACACTTCATCGATTGTTTCTTCTTCCAAATCGGTACGACGAATCAAATCCTGACGTGAAATAGCAAGTACGCTTTTAGCAGTATCGCATCCAATTGCTTTCAAAGCATCAATCACCCATTGATCAATTTCATCGCTGAATTCATCCAAATAAATGTCTTCAGTTTCAGTTTCTTCATCCAATTCGCGGAATACATCAAGGGTATAACCGGAAAGCATACCGGCAAGTTTAATATTCAGACCTCCTTTGCCAATAGCCTGCGAAACTTCTTCGGGTTTCAGGTAAATTTCAGCTTTTTTCTCATCTTCATTTAACCGGATTGAAGAAATCTTTGCCGGACTCAACGCACGGGAGATAAATAAGTTTATATTGTTTGTATAATTTATAACATCAATATTTTCATTTCGCAACTCACGAACGATGCCATGAATACGTGAACCTTTCACTCCAACACATGCTCCAACAGGATCAATGCGGTCGTCATAAGATTCTACAGCCACTTTGGCACGTTCGCCCGGAATGCGGGCAATCTTTTTAATGGTAATCAAACCTTCATGAATTTCAGGTACTTCCAGTTCGAAAAGTCTTTCGAGAAATACCGGAGAAATACGCGAAAGTATAATTTTGGGATTGTTATTTTTGTTTTCAACCACTGCAACCACCGCACGAACGGTGTCACCTTTGCGATAAAAATCGGTTGGGATTTGTTCCGATTTAGGTAAATAAAGTTCAGTACCCTCATCATCAATAAGTAACATTTCTTTTTTCCATATCTGATACAATTCCGCACTTACAATCTGACCTACTTTTTCGCTATATTTAGTGAAAACGTTGTCTTTTTGTAATTCAAGAATTTTGGAAGATAATGTTTGGCGCAAAGTAAGAATTGCACGACGACCAAAGCTCAGAAAATCAACTGTATCGGTTACATCTTCTCCAACTTCGTAATCTTCGGCAATTTTCTTGGCATCGGTGAGCGAGATTTCAAGATTTGTATCCTGAATCTGATCATCGGCTACTACGGTGCGGTTCCGGTATATTTCAAAGTCACCTTTATCCGGATTGATAATCACATCATAATTTTCATCTGTACCGAACATTTTCGAAATCACATTACGGAAAGACTCTTCCATTACACTGATTAATGTACTTCTGTCGATGCTTTTTAGCTCTTTAAACTCCGAAAAAGTATCAATTAAGCTAATAGTTTCTTTTTTGCTGCTCATGGCTTATTTGAATCTAATATTATATTTTGTTGTTTTAATATCTTCGTATAAGAAAGTAAGATTTTCTGTTGTTGTTACTTTACGTTTCGAACCTGCAGGTTTTTCTGTTTTTTCAACTTGTATCACAAATTCATTTTCGTGAACTTCTACCAGTTCGCCAGTTAGTTTTTTGCCTGTTTTGGTTAGCACTTCAACGTCGTTTCCAATGTTTTTTTCGTATTGTTTCAACACTTTAAACGGTTCGGTTAATCCGGCTGAACTTACTTCCAACTCAAAGTCTTCCACTTCTCTGTCAAAATTTGAATCAATATGGCGATTTAATTCTGCACAAAAATCAAGCGAAACACCATCAAATGAATCAATTTCTATAGAAATTTTATTATCTGTGGTCGTTTTTACATCCACTAAATAATAATCAGTGTTTGTAAGAAAGCTTTCAACTAATTGAATTACAGTGTCTTTTAAAATCATACTTGCATTATAATAACAAACGAGGGGACTGTTGTCCCCTCCTCCATATCCTATTTCGTGTGCAAAAGTACAAAATAATTCTTTATCATACAAAGATTTATAGTAAAAAAATCCCAAACTGATTATTTAAGGTCGTTTTATTGAATTTTTATACAATTCTTCAAAATTATAAATTGGATTTTATCAATTATTAGTTTCTTACTATTATCTTTGTAAATATAAAATTCCAATTTTGAATTACCAAATCAGTCATTGTATAATTATCTTGCCATGTTTAAAATATTATCAGTTAATCCGGGCTCAACTTCCACAAAATTTGCTGTTTACGAAGGTGAAAAACTGATTTGTTTGCATACAAAGCGCCATACAGCTGAAGAATTAATGCCATATAATACGCTTTCAGAGCAATGCGAATTCAGAAAAAATGTGATTCTGGAGCGATTAAAAGAAGATGGAATTAATTTGATGGAATTGTCGGCAGTAGTAGGGCGAGGAGGATTAGTTCGACCGCTGGAATCTGGAGTTTATGCAGTGAATGATAAGCTAATTCACGACTTAAAATATGCCACGGTTGGCGAACATGCCAGTAATCTGGGAGGAATTATTGCGCATGAAATTGCATCTGAAATATCAGGATGTCAGGCGTTTATTGCCGATCCGGTTGTTGTTGACGAATTACAAGACGTAGCACGTATCAGCGGATTACCGCAAATTCCGCGTCGTTCGCAATTTCATGCACTCAATCACAAAGCTGTTGCACGAAAATATGCTGCTGCCAACGGGACAATTTATGAAAAACTGAATTTAGTTGTTGCACATTTGGGCGGCGGAATCTCAGTTGCTGCTCACCGACAGGGCAAAGTAGTGGATGTCAATCAGGGATTAGATGGTTACGGACCTTTTTCGCCCGAACGTTCAGGTACATTGGATGCAGGGCTTTTAGTTAATTTATGTTTTAGTGGAAAATATTCTCAAGCAGAAATTAAAAAGATGCTGGTTGGAAATGGCGGACTTATGGCTCATTTGGGAACAAATGAAGTTCAGGTTGCAACTCGGTTGGCTGAAGAAGGAAACGAACAGGCAAAATTAATTCTTCAAGCGATGGCATACACTGTTGCCAAAGAAATCGGAGCCATGTTTACCGTACTCAAAGGTGATGTGGATGCCGTAATTTTAACCGGAGGCATTGCCCACAGTCAGTTTGTGGTCGATTACATTAAGCGAATGATTTCTGGTTTTGCCAAAGTGGTGATTTATCCCGGCGAAGACGAAATGGAAGCATTGGCCATGAGTGGTCTGCGCGTGCTGAACGGAGAAAAGAGTAAAGAGTATTAAGAAATTTTTTTTGCATGGCACTTATATTGCTTTATTGGACTAAAACTTCACAGACCAATTAAATGATGGCATTATAGGGAACATTGACATCGTTTGAAGAATTGGTTTATATGATCCATCAGGTTTCCTTTCTGAACCTATAAAGTAAAGATAAGGATTAACCTGATTATACAGATTATAAATCCCCAATGATAAAGAGGCATTGTATTTTTTTCTAAATGCTTGGTAATTATGAGTAAACGAAACATCTAATTTATGAAAAGGCTTCGTTCGATAGTTGTTTCGCTCCGTTTCAACCATCTGAAAATAAGGAGTAGAATTATCCAGTACACCAGTAATTGGGTTGAAAGTTGGGTAAGAAAAAACAGCTGTTGGAACTGTAATAGGTTTTCCTGAATGATATTGCCATGTTGCAGAGAGAATCCATGTGGGTGAAAGTTTTAATTCCCCTGATAATGAAAGTGAATGTGTAATGTCAGTTGAAGCAGCAAATGGACGACCATAATTCAAGTCTGTAAACTGATTAGTGGCTTGCATAAGTGTATAGTTTACTGAAACTGACCACTGACCTTGTGAATAGTCGGCTGATAAGTCCAGTCCATACGCTTTACCATTACCTTGTGTAACAATATTATTTACGCCTTCAGAAATACCCACTCTATAAAGCATACTTGTCATTACATCATAACTATCCTGAAATTCAACTATATTTTTCATTGATTTATACCATGCATCAGCTTTGAATGAAAACTTACTTTTATCCCAAGCGAAATCTTTGGCAGCTCCAAGTGAAAAATTCCAGGAAGTTTCAGGTAATAAAGCTGCACTCGATGGCAGGAACATTTCAAAAGGGATTCCTAAACCCGGATTTGCAACTCTATGAACAGGTTGAGACATACGACCAATGGAAGCACTTATTGAAAAGTCATTTGAAAAGATTCCATGATAACCAATACGTGGTTCTATATTTGAAAATATTTTATCTGAATTGATAATTGTATTAAATCTTAGTCCGGCAGTTAATCGTTGTTTTTCCGAAATTTGATATTCCGTTTCCGCAAATAGAACTGCTTCGGTTTGACTTACTAAGGTAGTACTTTTAATTCTCGTAAGCGTATCTGTATGATTAAGCTGAACGGGTGAAAATCTGTATAACTTGACTGAACCACCCGCAGTCAACTTCAATTGATCTGAAATTTTTATGTGAAATTTATCTTCTAATCCACTAGAGTTTATTCCGGTAAGAATTTCATCTAATTGGGAGAACTTAATTGTTGTTCCCTTTTGTGAGCCACCATATACGAAGTTATAAGAATCAGTATAAGCTAATAAATGATTTTCTGCCTTATCTGAAATGGTTCTGTACCAATTCAAACCAAGATTTTGCTGCATGTTATTTATCCATATGGTGGAAAAATAGGTGTAATTATCCTGAGCTACATCAATGCCATCGCTGTTATTAAACCAAGTCAATTTCAATTTGTCTTTTGCTGAAACTCTCCAACTTAAATTGGCATTAATATCACCAAAGTGTAACCAAATCTTAGTATTGTCATTGCTTGAACCTAAGAGAGACATAATATTGATTAAACTATAATTGGATATTCTTCCAGAGATAGCTAAAGCCAACTTGTCTTTTAAAATTGGTACATTCAACGCAAGTTTGGTTGAAAGTAAATTAATTTCAGCAGCACCGGAGAATTTCTTTATGTTGGCATCTTCAGTAAGCACATTCACCACAGAAGATATTTTTCCTCCGTATTCAGTTGGAAAGTCTGATTTATAAAGTTTGGCACTTTTAATTATGAGTGGATTATATACTGATACCATTCCAAAAAAATGTTCAGTAGAATAAAGTGGAATTCCATCCAATAAGTATAAATTCTGACCATGCAAACCACCCCGAACCTGTATATCAGCAGCACCTTCACTACTCGACGTGACTCCTGAAGTTAGGGTAAATGCTTTCAATATATCTCTTTCCCCAATCATGGCGGGAATTGTTTTAAAACTGTGACTGTCAATTTGACTTAATCCGGCAGACTGTTCGGTAGCCGGTCTGCTGGCAATAACTTCCACCTCTTCAATAAAATTCATACCTTTTGGGGTACTTAATTCAATAACAACCGTAGTATCTGACTTTAAATCTATTTTTACCTCTTTTTTAATAAATGGATAATAATCAATTACAAATGTAGAATTTCTGGCAGGCATATTAAACAAAAAAGCTCCGTTTACATCTGCTTCTACTTTCCGATTGTAAGGCATTACAATAAAAGGGATTCTTTTAATTCCTTTCTTATTCCGTGCATCTATAATTTTACCACTAATTTTAAAACGGCTTTCAGCCGTTTGCCCATGTAAGTTGATAGTAGATGCAAATAGAACAATTATGCTGATTAATAACCTATTCTTATTTAATTTCATTCCTTAATTTATTTTGGATACTACTATTTTTTTACTTTCAATCACATAGCTACCAAAAAGTCCTATTCCATTTTCGATATTAGAAAATGCAGGACGAACTCCACTATAAGAACCCAATAGAGCAGATATTCCAATGGAATTTTGCATTGAAGTAATATTTTGGGCGATTCTGAATTTATTTAAATATGGATCAACAGTAATCAAGTTAAGTAGAAATGACGTAGAATCACTTGGAATATAAAAATACTGTTCCTGATAAAAATCTCCTGTTAAAGATGGCCCAATTCCATATTCACGCGAAAGAGCAAACAAATAACAACCCAAATCTTTATTTGATGGTAATGCATACTTTACATTCAGTACTCCTCCATAGCTATTTGCATCGCTGTAAGCCTTTACAATGCAATCAGCCTGAGTTATTGTTCCTTGTTCATTCGGTACGGAAGTTCTTGAACTCAAAGTAACATCTTTCAATTCAACTCGTAAAGAATAAGTATTTCCTTTTTGAACTGTTATTGAATTGTCTTTATCTAAATATATTGTACTATCGGATGATGGCTTCAGTTCAATCCAATTACTATCTGAACTGCAAATAAATACTCGTGCGGGATAACTGGAATTTATTTTTGTAGAATCATCATCAATATATGATTTCCCTACATAAACCTGTACAGGAGAGCCGGGGGTTATAACCGAAAAAACAGCAGGAATGGATTTTGTATTCCAAGGTGCATCAACAGTTTCAATACAACTTGTAAAAGAAATAATTAGAAAAAGAAATATAATTTTTAAATAATGCATTCTATCTTGACTTTAAAAAGTATAAGCGACTTTAATTTTTAGGTAAGGCATGATTCCAAAACGATAATAACTTCCAAGAAAATTATTAAAACCACCACCTAATTGTCCTTCTATAAGTAGCTTGTTTGATAAAGCATATCTGTATCCAATACTTGGAGATACTAATAAATGTGGATTAAATGGTTTATCTGAGTTTAATACAGAGGTATTCAGTTCAAGTGGCAAACCAATAAACCATCCTGAATTTAATGTTGTTTTTGTCCCTTTCATGTACCGATTCTTGTACGTGAAGTACCATCGGGGCTCTGCAAACACATTGAATTGAATGCCATAACCATATTCAATAACTGGGGATGTGTAATAATAACCTCCATTTGGATAAGAAATTGATTTTACATAAACTGAATTAATAATGCCCGCTCCTAAAGTAAGGCTTGTAGTTCCATTCAACTTTAATTCATTAAAATACTGAATAGATAAATTACTAATGGTTTGTACGTCTCCGGTTGAAATACTAATACTAACTCCTTTTAAAGTTGATATTGAAACAGAGTCTCTGACTTTATCCGCAAAATAGATTTCTTTTTGAGAAAATATGTAGCAAGAAAAACAAAGAAACACTAAAGTTAAATATCTTTTTATCATAACCAATAAATATAATAAAATTTGTAAGAGAGGTATTGTGTGTAAGAATTGAGAAAATAGCACTAAGTCACATATCCATTTTTATCAAGGTTCTATAAAATGCTATTTGTGACTTAGTGTAAGATTTATTAAAAATAATTCATAATGATTTTTGAATTATTAGCCGCTATTAAAATTGTGTGTTTTTATAATTTATGATTTTTTCTCCTGAACCATTTGCGTAATTATTCATTTTGTAAATATATCTAACATCCCAATTGAAGATAAAATTAGGCCACCCTGGTAATAGAAAATCATGTTGAACCCAACAATTATTGTAAATATAATTACTGTCGAAAGAAAATGGGTATTGATTATCTGTAGTTCCGGTGATTACAAATCGACCATATTCCATTTCATGAGCAAATGGAGGTTGCCAATATATAAATAAGTTTTGACCAACACCTGATAATTTAATTGTAAGATATGGCATATCAAATAGTGGACAAATAACATTTGCTTCATAATGTACAAGTTCTCTATAAGTTGATGTTACATACGATACTAGTGATCGATCAAATAGCTTCTGCATTCCATCAGGATTCTTTTTTTCTGTTGGTTTTATTTCAGTACAAAGCTTTTGTTTTGTAATATCTTTTAGATTTGATACATCTTCACCATTTGTAATTTTTTCTACGATTGTAAAATCATTATTTGGAATAATAAACAAATTTCCTTCTTTAATTTTGACAATTGTGTCACCACACATTAATACTCCTTTTTCATTTAATAAAGAATACAAAGCTTTGTCTTTTATTTCAGATATTGGTGTTGTTGGATCAACATCTGATTTTACGTTTTCACGTTCTAAAATCAAATTTGCATCAAAAATATTCTTTAATGATTTAAATGGAAGATTTGAATTCCATATTTTTAACTCAAGTTCAGATGCAGTTGATAATTTTTTATAAACCTTTAAATAGGATTCTTTATTATCAAATTTAATATACCCATCCTTCACTACATACCCTTCAGTAACTTTTGTTGAAGCTATAGTAGCCAACGCATCTTCATTTTTACTACATCCTGTTAACACAAAAGTAATTGCTAACATTCCTAAAACGTATTTCTTTAATTTATATTTCATATTGTTATCTATTTTTTGATTTAATCATATTATGAATTTAGAGTAACATTTCTTCTTATTAAAGACCGTAAGCAGGTCAAGTAGTTGTTACTATAGTTTTAAGTTTACTTACTGGCTATTTATTTCTATTTTTTAAATCACTCTTTTTTTAATTAGCTACTTAGAACTTTTCCAATCAGTTAACTAACTGATTGGAAAAGTCTATAATCATTTACACCACCACTTTCATAATCGGGGTACTAAAATCGGAAGTCCCATCGGGGGTAACCCGCTGTCTAAACGCTTATACCTAAAATTTTATTGACAATTATTTTAGAAGATCGTCAGCCGGAATTGTATATACATTAATAATCTGATCTTTGTTTTTGACAATTTGTATATCGTAATACGTTTTATTGTAGGGTGTTTTACTAGCAGAAACAATGTTTCTTTTGTACCTTTTTACTAATAATTCATTTACAATTAAATCTATCGAATCTGATTGTTCAATAAAAAATGTTTGTGCATTAAAACCTCCTATGACTTCAAAAAATTCTATACTATATTCATTATTTTTTACTAACAGAGAATCATATCTTTCAGGGGGTATGGAATAGTTTGAATAATAAAATTTCAGTTTTAAATTCACGCCGCTTTCATTTTTGATTTGGTAATATTTAT
>JBBQMQ010000083.1:0-11488 GCA_038329115.1 Bacteroidales bacterium | reverse complement strand
GATTACTAGTCAACTCAATTTCTTGAAGTTTTTTAAGATTATATATTGGTTTTAAATTAGTAATTTTATTTCCTCTCAAATAAAGAAACTGTAAATTGGATAAATTTTTCAAAGGTTTAATATCGATAATTTCATTGTTATTTAATTGTAAGGCAATGATTTCTTGACAATTACTCAAAGTTTGTATGTTTGTAATATAATTGTTGTTTAATTCTAGATATTTTATTTTACTAATCTCTTGGATTTCTTCTAATTCGTAAAGCATTTTGTGTGATAAATTTAAAGATTCATCTTTATTTTTCCGTATTTTATCCCAAAACATTTCTAAATAAAATTTATAAGCTTGGTCAAATGTATTTATATCAAATTCACCTAATGCAGTTTTATTCTCTAAAAGTTTAATCGCAAGTAAATACTCTAAAATAGATCTATGTGAAAATTTATAGACTCCATTGGAATGTCTATTTAACAGAGATCTAGATTTCATTTCAATAAGGCTAAGGTCTATATTTTTATTCTTTGCAAAATCTTGAATTTCATTCCCTGGAATATGCAGTCCACCTCTTTCTTTTCGTTTTTTGTAAATATTAACAGCTAATTCGTCTGATAATTTGCGTAATTGAATTTTAAATTGGTATTGTCTCCCATATTCAACCCTCTGAACCTCACGATCAATCCATTTTTCAATCAAAGCTTCATAACTTTGCGAAGCATTTTTAATATTGTATTTAGAAGAAAGAAGATCTTCAATATATGAAAGAAGCATTGGTCTAACCATCAAGTTTGGGCAATTCTTGACAATTTCAAAACCTTTTTTTCTTTTATTTACTCTTAAAAGTGAAAACTTTTTTCTGAGATAATTTTTTATATCCTTATCACTAAATGGTGATATATATATTTTCTGAAATGTCAAAGAACCTTTATTACCACCAAATTTCAATAAACCAGTCTCATTTGGTTCATTAATGTCACTGTCGAAAAATTGTGTTCTACTTGTTACAATAACTATTCGAAAATCCCAAACTAGATTAACGATTTCCTTTAATCTGTTTTCATAATTAGTACTTGCTTTGATATCTTCATCAAAAGCATCTAGTAACAAAATAGTATTTCTTTTTGTCTTAATATCAATCGCTTTTATTTCTTCATCAATCATTTTTGACCCTAATGGAAGAAGTCTTATGTCAAATTGCTTGTTGATTTTGTTTGAATACTTTACGTACAAGTTTATCAAGAAAGTTGTTTTACCCATACCTGAATCAGATAAAATGAAATAGAATCGGTTTTCAGGTTTTATTTTATATTTGAAGGCTTTATTTAAAAAAAAAGGCATTAATCTTTCTCGTACAGCAAAAGCATAACTTAATTGAAGTTCTTCATAATCAGAAGGAGGAATATTTTGACAATTTGTGTCAATATAAAAACTTGTTGCAGATTTAATCTCTGAAGGTAAAAAAAATGGATGGAGATCTTTAATTGCTTTCTTAAGTTTAATAAGTTTATTTAAAGCTTTAATTCCTTTTATTGTTAGTGGGATTAAACATGTTATGATGAAAGGTGTAATGAACATTATTATTCCAATATTTTTTGCAAAAAAATACCACTCGTTAGTTTGAAAGTAATTAAATAATAATTGCTTAAATTCTTCCATATATTTATTCTGAATTTAAATGACTCTTTCTTTTTAGAAATATTCTAATTTGTTAACTGTATATCGATATTCTCTTGTTTTTTATTACACTTGCCACTAAAAATATTATACTGGATTAAAACGAAAAACCGTTAACTAAAACTATTGCGCTAACTTTAGTTTTCATCTTATTTTCCGCCCACAAATCTACAAAACTCCCTTAACAGCACCAACCATTTCACTAACTATTTTTATATAAATTTAAAAACCCTTATTTTAAGGTTGTTTCAGTATATAAAAGACCGTGCAAACCTTATGAGTAATATTTTAAAAAAATGAACTTGAATAAGATGCATCTAGCTCATTCATTGGTGCATAATGAGATGGATTTAGTAAAAAGTAATTTGTAGCTTTTACTTTAAACTTGTCAGGGTGATATTGTCTTGTTTAAATTTCCAAACTTTTTTGTTACATTTGTGTCTTTAAAATTTCAACCTGTTAAACATACTATTATGGCTATTATTAAACCTTTTAAGGGCATTCGTCCTCCTCAAAATCTGGTAGAAAAAGTGGCTTCCCGCCCTTATGATGTATTAAATTCCGAAGAAGCCCGCACCGAGGCAGCCGGAAATCCCAAGTCGTTGTATCATATTATCAAACCGGAAATTGATTTCGGACGTGGAACGGACGAACACGAAGAAAAAGTATACGCCAAAGCGGCTGAGAATTTTGCCATGTTCCGCAAAGAAGGCTGGTTGGTGCAGGATGCAACCGAAAAATACTACGTGTATGCCCAGACCATGAACGGCAAAACGCAATACGGACTGGTGGTTTGTGCCAACGTGGACGATTATGTGAAAGAAAATATCAAAAAACACGAACTTACACGTCGCGATAAGGAAGAAGACCGCATGAAACACGTAAGGGTGAATAATGCCAACATTGAACCGGTATTTTTTGCGTATCCTCACAACGGCGAATTGGATGCTATCGTGTCGGAAGTTATCAAGAATAAGCCGATTTACGATTTCGTTGCGGCGGGTGACGGATTTGGTCATCATTTCTGGGTGATTGACGATGTAAAAACCATAGCACGTATCACGGAACTTTTTGCCGCTATTCCATCGCTCTACATTGCCGACGGTCATCACCGCAGTGCAGCAGCAGCATTGGTAGGACTCGAAAAACGAAAAACCAATCCAAACCATACCGGCAACGAAGAATACAATTACTTTATGGCTGTTTGTTTCCCCGACAATCAGTTAAATATTATCGATTACAACCGCGTGGTAAAAGACCTGAATAATCTAACCGACGAAGAATTTCTAACCAAACTTTCCGAAAATTTTGAGGTGGAATTAAAAGGTTCTGAAATTTATAAACCCAATAAATTACACAATTTCTCGTTGTATCTGTCGGGCAATTGGTATTCGCTGACTTCCAAAGCAGGAACATATAATGATAATGATCCGATTGGTGTGTTGGACGTAACTATTTCGTCGAACTTAATATTGGACGAAGTGCTGGGTATTAAAGACCTTCGAAGTGACAAACGGATTGATTTTGTAGGCGGAATTCGCGGATTAGGCGAGTTGCAAAAACGCGTGGATAGTGGCGAAATGCGGGTAGCATTGGCACTTTATCCGGTTTCGATGAAACAACTGATTGACATTGCCGATACCGGAAATATTATGCCTCCGAAAACAACGTGGTTTGAACCAAAGTTGCGATCGGGTTTGGTGATTCATGAATTAATTTGATAATGTGGAAATGTGATAATGAGATAGTAAGTCACTACTAACTAAAAATTATATGCGTGTAAAAATTTCGTCTTTCGTTTTAATACTTTTTTCTGCCATCCTTCTACAAGGTTGCAGTATGAAATCACGTATCAAAAAAGCTGATAAACGTTACGAAATAGGTGAATATTACGCAGCCGGCGATTTATACAAAAAGCTTTATAATGCTGTTCCATCGAAAGATAAACAATTACGGGCCGAGGTAGCATTTAAGCAGGGCGAATGTTACAGGTTGATAAATAGTTACAGAGCCGAAATGGCTTATCAGAATGCAATCCGTTATAAATATTCCGATAGTATTGTTTACTTACGCTATGCCCAGGTATTGCACAGGGATGGCAAATATGGCGATGCATTGAAAAACTACAGCATTTATCTGAAAAAAGACAGTGCAAGTCTGATAGCACAAAACGGTATTATTGCCTGCCAGGAAGTGGCAAAATGGAAAGCACAACCTACTCCGTATGTTGTTCGCAGGGCCGATATCTTCAACGCGAGAATGACCGATAATTTTAGTCCGTCACTCATGAATTCCGATGCCGATGCACTTGCTTTAACTTCTTCACGTCAATTCAATAAGAAAGTTGTGATGAAGAACAATACCATTACCGGTTTGCCGAATAATAATATCTACATGTCGCGTAAAAATGCAGCAGGGAAATGGGAAAAACCCGATCTTTTGAGTCCTGAAATCAATACGCTCAATGATGATGAAGGAGTTTGTTCTTTCAGCGAAGATGGAAAGATTATGTATTTTACCCGTGCAAGACAAGTACTGGATCATGAAGTGGGAACAGAAATATACTCATCCAACCGTGCCGGTGGAACCTGGAGTACACCTCAAAAAATAAAAATCTTTGCCGATAGTACAATATCAGTGGCACATCCCGCCATGGCACCCGACGGACAGACTCTTTACTTTGTCTCGAATGCCAAAAACGGATTGGGCGGAAAAGATATATGGAAAGCAAAACTTGAAAACGGCGTTTGTAAATTTATCGAAAACCTTGGTCCGGATATAAACACGGCTGGCGATGAAATGTTTCCGACGGTGCGAACTGATGGAACTCTTTATTTTTCGTCAAACGGACTTCCAGGATATGGTGGTTTGGATGTTTTTAAAGCAACGCCCAAAAAAGATGATAGTTGGGTTGTCGTAAATATGGGTACTCCGGTTAACTCCTCGTCCGACGATTTTGGAATGACTTTCGCCGGAAAGGCTGAAAAAGGTTTTTTCTCGTCGAACAGAAACGATAATAAAGGGTATGATGCTATCTGGAGTTTTGAATTGCCCGAACTGGCTTATTCGCTCGAAGGAAAAGTGGTTGACGAAAAAGGAAATGTAATTCCCGATGCTACGGTTCGGTTGGTTACCAATGTTGGATTAAATGCACGTACCCAGACTAAAAAAGATGGAACGTACCGCATTAAACTCGATAAAAATATGGATTGTGTGATGATGGCGTCAGCGCGGGGATATTTAAATCAGGCAAATAAACTGTCGACACAGGGATTAACTACAAGTAAAACATTTACGATTGATTTTCAACTATCTGCCATTTCAAAACCAATTCAGCTTGAAAATATATTTTATGAATTCGGTAAATGGGATTTAACGCCGGAATCGGAAAAAGGTTTACAGGTGTTGGTGAAAATATTGAAAGACAATCCGAATATCACCATTGAACTCAGTGCGAACACCGATATGGTGGGAAGTGTTAGTTCCAATAAAATTCTGTCGGAAAAGCGTGCAAAATCGGTACTTGATTATTTGATAGCTGCGGGCATTGCTTCCGACCGTCTGACGTCGGTTGGTTATGGTGAAGAAAAGCCGGTTGTTATCGATACCGATTTGGCTGCCAAATATCCGTTCCTGAAAGAAAAAGATGTATTGGATGAAAATTATGTATTGAAACTAACGCCGGATCAACAGGAAATTGCCAATAAAATAAACCGCCGAACCGAATTCAGGGTGGTGAAGACAACGTATAAACTTTATTAAGAAGCAGTAAGCGGTAAGTGGTAAGCAGCAAGCTAAGAATTCAAGAATCAAGACATTTGATAATAGTCAACAGACCATAGACATAAAAAGATGAAACAATATCTCGACCTGCTAAACCGTGTATTAGTTGAAGGTGTTCACAAGGAAGATCGTACCGGAACGGGAACTATCAGTGTTTTCGGTCATCAAATGCGATTTAATATGGAAGAAGGTTTTCCCTGTCTGACAACAAAGAAACTTCATTTGAAATCAATTATTTACGAATTGCTTTGGTTTTTGAACGGTGATACCAATGCAAAATATTTACAGGATAACGGAGTCAGGATTTGGAACGAATGGGCCGACGAAAATGGTGATTTGGGACATATTTATGGTTATCAATGGCGCTCGTGGCCCGATTATAACGGTGGACATATTGATCAGATTACCGAAGCGGTGAATACTATCAAAAATAATCCCGATTCACGTAGAATTATAGTCAGTGCTTGGAATGTAGCCGATATTCCCAACATGAATTTACCACCGTGCCATGCTTTCTTTCAATTTTACGTAGCTGATGGAAGATTAAGTTTGCAATTGTATCAACGCAGTGCTGATATTTTTTTGGGAGTGCCGTTTAATATTGCTTCGTATGCTTTGTTATTGCAAATGATGGCACAGGTTACCGGATTAAAAGCCGGCGATTTTGTTCATACGCTTGGCGATGCGCATATTTATACCAATCATTTGGAGCAAGTACAACTTCAACTTTCGCGCGAACCAAGTCCATTGCCAACGATGTTAATTAATCCCGAAGTAAAAAATATTTTTTCATTTCAATTCTCCGATTTTGAATTAACTGGTTATGACGCACATCCTCATATTAAAGGAGCTGTGGCGATTTAATGGAATTATTACATTTTTCTTAAAGTTAAATCAATCCTTTTAAATTTTGTCAAAACGATTAATCCGGATAGATTAGTCGTTTTTTTTGTAACTTTGCCACGTTGTCTGAAAAGAAGACCACTAAAAATTTAAGCGATTTCAAATTTTATAATTATGTCAAAAATCTCAATTATTGCTGCTGTTGCTGATAATTATGCAATAGGTAAATCGAATAATCTACCCTGGCATTTGCCTGCAGATTTGAAACATTTCAGACAACTTACAACGGGTCATGCTGTTGTGATGGGAAAACGAACTTTCGAAAGTTTGCCAAAAGGTCCGCTTCCTAATCGTAAGAACATCGTTCTGACTTCAATCATGTCAGAAGGAGTAAATAAGGGATATTTTGAAGCCGATTCACTTGAAGACGCCGTTTTTCTTTGCGAACATGAGGAAAAAGTGTTTATTATGGGTGGAGCTACGGTTTACAGTCAATGTATTGATAAGGTTGATTCAATGTACATTACATGGGTTCATGGTAGTTTTACTGCTGATACTTTTTTCCCCGAATTTAATTTTGATGAGTGGCTCGAAATAAGTCGTGAAGATTTTGATGCCGATAGTATGAATCCTTACCCGTATACATTTTCGGTTTACGAACGAAAATAGAATAATTACTTTTAATATTACAAACGCTTTCCTTTTTTATAAAGGAAGGCGTTTTTTTAGTACATAAAATCATGTATTTAAATGAAATTTGATAAAAATCGAAATGAAAGTGATTAAAATATTACCACAATGATTATCTTTGTATAAAGAAACAATAACTAAAAACACAATAAGATTACCATGAGCTATTTATTTAAACCGGCAAATTATAAGCCCATACTCAATCTACAGCAAACTGAATTGGGTATTACCAAAATTAAAGATTTCTTTCAATCCAACCTTGCTTCCGAATTACGTTTGAGACGTGTAACTGCACCACTTTTTGTGCTTCGGGGTACGGGTATAAATGACGATTTGAATGGAGTGGAACGTGCAGTAAGTTTTCCTATTAAAGATATGTCCGATCAAACTGCTGAAGTAGTCCAGTCGCTCGCTAAATGGAAACGTTTGACTCTGGCAGCTTATGGCATTGAACATGGTTACGGAATTTATACCGACATGAATGCAATCCGTGCTGACGAAGAGTTGGGTAATTTGCATTCGCTTTATGTTGATCAATGGGATTGGGAACGCGTAATGACTGCTGAAGAGCGCAATATAGAATTTTTGAAAAGTATTGTTCGCAAGATATACGATTCCTTTTTACGTACTGAATACCTGGTTTCGGAAAGTTTCCCTGAGATTAAACCTTGTTTGCCCGCTGAAATTACGTTTATTCACGCTGACGAATTGCGTAAATTGTATCCTCAGTTAACTCCAAAAGAAAGAGAAAATGAGTTTACTAAAAAACACAAAGCTGTTTTCGTGATTGGAATTGGCGGTTTACTTGGCGATGGACAAAAACACGACGGACGTGCTCCTGATTATGATGATTGGTCAACAATTGCTGAAAACGGTTTGCCCGGATTGAATGGAGATATTATTCTCTGGAATCCCGTGTTGGAAATGGCATTCGAAGTTTCGTCTATGGGAATCAGAGTAGATAAAAAAGCATTATTACTTCAGCTCGAAACGGAAGGAAAGATGGAAAGATTGGAACTGTACTTTCATAAACGACTGTCGGAAGGTTCTTTACCACTTTCAATTGGTGGTGGAATAGGTCAGTCCAGATTGTGTATGTTCTTTCTTCGCAAAGCTCATATTGGTGAAATTCAGGCAAGTATATGGCCGGTTCAGATGTACAAAGATTGTCTGGATCTGAATATTATTTTGATGTAAATCAGTTTATAAAGTTTATAAGTTGAGAACTTAATGAAATATAAAACGACAGATTGATTAAATTCAGTCTGTCGTTTTGTTTTGAAAGGGTATTTTGTTGAGAATTTTCTATAACGCTAATTTGTACACTTTCGAATCGTATTTAAACAAATATAAACCGTTTTGCAAAAGCTTGAGTTCATAACTCTCGTTCTTTGTCACTTCTGAAAGAATCAGATTGCCCGAAACGGAATACAGCTGAATCGTTTTACCTGCCTCGATTCCTGAAACATATATGGTTTTGTTATTTGTGTAAATCTTAATCTGATTAATTTTATAGTCTTTATTGAAAGTTGATAATAAAACATTTCCGTTTAATGAAATAAAGTCTGATGTCGAACCGTTTGATGAAATTTCCATTTCGCCTGAATAAGTATTTACAGCCAAATTTGAAACTAAACGTACATATACGATTGTGGAGCTGATATTTCCGTTTGTATGATTGAGTGTCAGTTGGGTTTTTCCAACAAAATTTACTCCTTCGGTGGTTGAAACTTCGAATCCTGCAGGAGCTGTGATTTTCAGATCAGAAGTCAGTCCTTTAGCACTAACAGTAAAAGTTTGTTGAAGTGAAGGTCCTGATCCAATCCAATAATTTAAATCACTGATTGCAAAAATGGAAGTTGTAATTTCAGGGAAACCGTTTACGAATCCAATCAATGCAATATTTCCTGTTATTTCAGAACCTGAGTTTAGCACAATATTTCCCGTATAGGATTCTGATTCTGTCAAACCTGCGATAAGTCTTACGTAAATAGTTGTTGAAGAAACGCTTCCATTGTTAATTGGAAGAAAAATCTGATTGTTTCCAATAAATGAAGATCCACCATCTGTAGAAATCTCATAGTTTGTTGGAGCAGTAATTATTAACATAGAAGATAATCCCTGAGCAGAAACCATAAATGATTTTTGACCCGAAGGACCTGAACCAATAACGTAACTGAAGCCACTTAATGTGTTTGCTGATATGTTAAGTGCCAATGGCAATGAAACGATACCGGATAATGTTATGTTTTTTGAAATTCCTGCGCTCGTTTGTAAACTCAGATTCCCTGAATAAACTCCATCGGTTAAACCGGCTTTTAATCGTACGTAAATGATACTAATATTTACAATCCCTCCTGATTGGGATAGGACCAGTTGTGATGTGCCAGTAAAACCAGTACCGGTTTCGGTCGATAATTCATAATTGATTGGTGCAGTAACTATAATTGCAGTTGTCATCCCTTTCCCGCTGACAGTAAATGATTGATCATTAGATGGACCTTTGCCCGGTTCGTACCTGAACCCGGAAAGAGAGGTTGTTGAAACTGTTAAAACAGGAATTGAATTAACTGCTCCAGTCAGTGAAATTGTTTTTGGAGCAATACCATTTGTAGATAAAGTAATATCACCCGTATAAGTTGCAGTGGCTAATCCTGCTTTAAGTCGAACATAAATAGTTGTCAATGAAATATTACCATTTGATTGCGTAAAAGTAAAAGTTCCCGATCCCAGGAAATTTGTTCCACCAAAAATTGAAATTTCATAATTTTCTGGTGCGCTAATTGTTATTCCACTTGAAAGACCGCTTCCTGAGACTGTAAACGATTTTATTCCCGAAGGTCCGACACCTTCATTATATGTAAAGCTTGTCAATGAAGTTACCGATGTATTTACAAGAATAGGTGAAGCACTTACAGAACCCGAAAGCGCTACGTTTTGAGTTGTAACTCCCGTTGATTGAACACTTAAATTTCCTGTATAAGTATTGGACGACAGATTAGATTTCAATCTGATATAAATTGTTGTTGAATTTACAATGCCACTTGATGGTGTGAGTGAAATGGAAGATGTAAATGCCGTTCCTGAGAGTTTTGAAATTTCATAATTCTGAGGTGCAGTTAGATTTAATGAGCCTGTAAGATTACTTCCATTCACAGTAAAGGAATTTTCTGCTGAAGGCCCATTCCCCGGAGTATAAGTAAAACCTGAAATATTCGTTTTGGAAATTGTAAGGTTTGGACTGGTGTTAACACTGAATGAAAAATTATCCCAAGTAACATTGCTGTATGGTGCACTTCTTACATAAAAAACAAAAGTAGTAGCCCCTACGGGTGCAACCACATTACATGTATATGTTTTCCATACTCCCAACTCTGTTATAAAATAACCATTATTACCTCCGGGTCCTTTTAATGCCAGAGAATCATCCAAAGACATTGGAATTGCTTTGCCTGCTGAGTTTTTAAAATAACTCAAAATTCTGGCATCAGTTCCATCGCCTCTTGAAATAAAATAGGATACTTTAAAAGTGTAGGTTTTTCCCGCAGTTACAGCCACATTCTGATAAATACTAAATGTCGTATTTGCCTGTTCTACATTTACATTACAAGATTTTGTTCCTTCTATAAAATTTGTTAAATTCGGAGAAATGTTAGTACTGTTTGAAACTGACCAACCGTTTGGTTTTCCTGTAGTCCAGGTTTCAAATCCGGGATTTACCAATAAATTTTGAGCAGGCATTGCACAAGATAAAACCAGAAACATTGTAAATAGTAAGTATTTTCTCATGGTGTTAATTATTCAAATTTGAACTTTTGAATATTATTTGTGGGCAATTATTTAAAACTTCACAAAATTATCTGCAAATGTATGAAACTTTTCAGAATGTAAGCCGATTATATGAAATAATTCATAAATAATGCATAATTATATAAACTAAGGTATTTTGTCACAATATCAAAAATTTAATCTTTTCAATCAATTCCACTGTATTATGCGACATTTTTTGTAATTTTGTAAGCTCTTAATAATAAATACCAAATCAAATAAAATGAATATAGATTTTCAAAAATCAGGGGGATTGGTTCCGGCTATTATTCAGGATGAATTGACTTCCAAAGTATTGATGCTCGGCTATATGAATGAAGAGTCGTTGAAAAAAACAAAGGAAACAGGGTTGGTTACCTTTTACAGCCGTTCTAAAAACCGTTTGTGGACGAAAGGCGAGGAGAGTGGTAATTTTCTGAAACTGGTGTCCATAAAATCCGATTGTGATAATGATACGTTGTTGGTTAAAGTTAATCAGGTCGGTCCGGTTTGTCATAATGGAACAGATACTTGCTGGGGCGAAAGCAATGAAGGCGACATAACTTTTTTGAAATACCTGCAGGATTTCATAACTGTTCGATTCAATGAAATGCCCGAAGGTTCGTATACAACTTCTCTTTTCAAAAAAGGAGTGAACCGAATGGCTCAAAAAGTGGGTGAAGAAGCTGTTGAAAC
>JBBQMQ010000082.1:0-11494 GCA_038329115.1 Bacteroidales bacterium | reverse complement strand
CTTTCTTCCAAATATAATTAAATATATTTGGGGGGGGGGGGGGGCCCCCCCCCCCCCCCCCCCCAACCCCCTCCAAAAACATAAATTGCTGATTGTCATTCTGAACGAAGTGAAGAATCTAGCCGAAAAACAAGGTATACTAAGTTTGCCGGACAATAGTGATGTTGAATTACAGCATGTTATTAAGAATGTTGTACATAAAAGAAAAATACATGAAAGAAAAATTATTTACTTTACTTGTTGTTCTGATTACCTTGAACGGGTTTTCACAACCTTTAGTTTCTGTGGGAACAGATGGGAAACTCGTTTATAAACTACATGCCAATACCAACGAAACAAATGAAGTAAACATTATTCCGGATTTTTCGTATGCCGGTTATATGGGTGGAGGAGTTAAAATTCCTGTTGGCGAAGTGCCGGTAAAGATAACTTTAAGTCCTCAAGCGTCTGGAGAAGACAGAACCAGAATACAAGCCGCTATTGATCAGGTATGTGCTATGCCCTTTGATGCAAATGGATTCAGAGGGGCCGTGCTGCTCAAAGCCGGCACATATCGGTTGAACGATGGAAATATTCCTGTACTTACAGACGGTTACGGCACAGCGCTGAAAATTTGGGCAAGCGGTGTTGTACTGCGTGGCGAAGGCCAGGGCGCAAATGGAACGGTACTTTATTCAAACTTTAATCAGAATCACACTATGATTACGTTGGAGCCTGTGAGTAAAAGTGTTGTAACTTCTAACTTTGCCAGAATTCTTACAGATTATGTCGGAACGGGTGCTAAAAGTTTTACGGTTGCAAGTACAACCGGTTATGCCGTTGGTGATTTAATAACTGTTTATTTTACTCCAAATCAGACTTGGCTTGATGATATTAAGGTCAATGTTTATATAAGTAATCCTGCCGACTATTGGACAACAGCAGAATATAGAATAGGGCAGAAGCGCTTAATTACTGCCATTGTTGGTACTACCATTACCATTGACTGTCCGATTGTTCAACCCATGCAGACGAAATACGGAGGTGGAGAGATTTCGAAAATTTCATGGACCGGACGTCTGAATAATGTGGGAGTGGAAGATCTTCGTATTGAAGGTGGCGGTACTGACATTTCAGCTTCTACAAGTTCCGATCGTTTACGTGCAGGAATGAGACCGCGATGGGTGGATAATTCGTGGGTTCACGGTGTAACGAATACCCGTACAAGTGAGGCAGCGATAATGTGCTGGGAAGCAACTAAATTTACAGCCGAAGAATGTGCTTATATCGATCCTATGGGACCTGTATCGGGTGGATGGCGTTATGGATTTTGCCTTGATGCAGTTTCAACCCGTGTTCTTTTTCAGCGTTGTTTTTCAGAGTATGGACGGCATGATGTTGTAACCCACGCAAGAATTCCGGGACCGAATGTATTTTTAGATATTTGTTCCGAACATGGATTAAATGTACTTGGACCTCATCATCGTTGGGCTGTAGGAACTTTGTTTGATAATATTAAAGCAGCCAGCAGTATGGAAATTACTGAGTTTGCTGCAACAAGTGGAGGTCATGCCTGGTGCGGTGCTCAAACTGTAGGTTGGAACCTTGAATGTGCTTCCTATGTAAATGATGCTGCCGCAGGCGCACAGAATTATGCCATCGGCTGTATTGGACCTGAAGTAGCCGGGACTGTAAGCCATACCGGAAATCCCGGTATTTACAGGGGATACTGGGAATCGCAAGGCACACATTTGGCAATTCGTAGTCTCTATTTAAAACAATTAGAAGATAGACTTGGTGTCGAAGCTGTTGCAAATATTGCTACTCCCGAACAACAAAAGGGAAATATTTATGCAATGTTAAGTGCTTGGGGCGGTGAAGGGCCACTAATTTTTCCAAATGCCAGTTTTGTTTCGCAGCAAGATATTCCGGCAACACTTACACCGGGTCAAACTGCTACAGTGAGTATTACAATGAAAAACTCAGGAAGCAATGCCTGGACGAAATCAGAAAAATACAATCTTGGTAGCCAAAACGCACAAGATAACATTTCATGGGGAATTAACCGCGTGATGTTGGCCGATAATGAAAGCATTGCACCTGATGCAACAAAAATTTTTAGCTTTAATATTGTTGCTCCGGCGCAAGTAGGAACGTATAATTTTCAATGGAAAATGGTTAAAGATGGGTTTGGTTGGTTTGGAAGCCAGTCTGCAAATATGCAAATCACAGTAGCAGGATCTCCTGCTATTCCGGTTACAGGAATAACTGTTTCGCCGGTATCAGCGCAACTAATTGTAGGCAACAGCCAACAACTAACCACTATCATAACACCGTTGGATGCAACAATAAAAATCATTAACTGGACTTCAAGCAATTCAGCAATTGCTACTGTAAATTCAAATGGACTTGTAACCGCTGTCGGAGCCGGTTCTGCTACAATTACCGCAACAACTGAAGATGCTGCTAAAACTGCTACGTTCGAACTTACTGCTTCTGGTGTAGCGGTTACGGGGTTTGAAATTATACCATCAACAGGAACTTTGGCTGTAGGAAGAACCAAACAGTTAACGACAATTTTTACACCAGCCAATGCCACAAATAAAAATGTAAACTGGACTACAAGCAATTCAACTGTTGCAACCGTAAATTCAAGTGGTTTAGTTTCAGCAATTAGCGAAGGAATAGCCACTATCACCGGCACAACGCAAAATGGAGCATTTACCAGTAATTACAGCATAACAACTACCCGGTATTTAGATGATTGCGATAATTTAAGCAGCTGGAATACAGCTTCAATAGCCCTCAATACAGCTGATGAAAAGCAAGGCACAGGCTGTATTCAATTTTCGGGAATTGCCACCCCCGAGTTTTCTAAAGTTTTTGCCACTCCGTATAATTCTGGTGCTACCGAAGCTAATGGTTTATTGACATTTTGGTATTATGTATCCGATGTTACAAAAACGGGTTCAGGCCAGGTGGAGATAGGCAGTGGTGGTGCCGCCGATGTGAATGAATATAATTGGCTTTATGCAGGATTAGGGTTAGTTAATGGGTGGAACAATGTATCGCTGGATGTAAGTAAAGCCGGAAAACTTGGAACTCCTAATTTAAACGCCATAAACTGGTTCCGCATTTACAATACAAAAACAGCCAGCATAACAACACGGATTGATGCCATTCGTTTGGGAATAAACTCAGCCATTTCAGGCATTGATGATGTAAGGTATTTGCAAAACAATACAAAATCTGTTCGGGCCTATGCGAATGCACTGAGCCGAAACAACTTATCCATTGATATGCTTGGTTTTGAAAATACTGGTAAAGTTGAAGTTAAAATTATTAATTTAATGGGACAAACAGTTTATCAAATTAGTTCAACCAATACATCTCACATTGAATTAAACACATCAGGCATATTGCAAAAATCGGTCTACTTAGTTTCAGTTGAATCCGGACAAGTGAAAGCTACCTGCAAATTGCTGATAAATTTCTAATTTGATTGATGATCTATAACTGATTGCAAAACACTAAATTCTGAATAATCACTCTAATAACCCATTGAAAAGAGTATAATTCCCGTATTCTAATTATTATTTTAAATGTATTTTATGAGAAAATTTTCATTTATCGTATTTCTTCTTATTTCTGTTATCTCATTTTCTCAAACAAATGGAACTACTCGAAATAAGGTCAAATCAACTATTGAGGCGTCTGAATTTGTAAAGAGTCCTTATTTGCTTTACACGGGCAAAAATACCGAAATGTTGATTATTTGGCAAACTGCAAACAGCAATTCGTGCCGTGTAGACTGGGGAACAGATGAAAGTTATTCGATAGGTACACAAACTACTTCTGAATTTGGAACGGATCACCAACACAAATTAATACTAACAGGTTTAACTCCGGGAACTAAATATTTTTACAAAGTTACTATTAATAACACCGAATTGAAAACCGGTAATTTTATGAGTGGAGTTGCTGATAATGAGACAGCCATTAGTTTTTATGCCTATGGCGATACGCGTACTTATCCTGAAGATCACGATGTTGTAGCAAAAAAGATATTGGATGAAATAGCTTTGCATCCGGAGTCACAATCGATTATGATGTTTAGTGGTGATTTTGTACAATATGGCAACACTGAAGAAAGTTGGACAAACGAGTTTTTCGACCCACAATATACTAATATCCAGACATTAATTTCCCGAATTCCCTATCTTACAACAATGGGCAATCACGAAGGACAGGGATTGTTGTTCGGAAAGTATTATCCTTATCCACAGTTTGCCTCGGGTCGGTATTATTATTCATTCGATTTTGGTCCTGTTCATTTTACAATTCTCGATCAATACATTCCGTATACACCCGGAAGTGATCAGTACACGTGGCTTGAAAATGATTTGGCAAAGTCGACAAAACAATGGAAAATAATTATGGATCATGAGCCGGGTTGGAGCGCATATCCCCTTTCAGGCGGTCATTCAAATAACATAACTGTTCAAAATTTTATCCATCCATTGTGTCTGAAATACGGTGTTCAGTTTGTTGTTTCGGGACATAATCATTATTATTCACGTGCCAATGTGAATAATGTTATGCATATAACTTCGGGTGGCGGTGGAGCTCCTCTGTATCCGCCCGAAGCCAGGGAGAATATTGTGAAAATGGACAAATCATATCATTTCTGTAAAATAGATATTGATAAAAACAACTTGAAATTTACCGCTGAAAGAAGCGATGGAACCATTATTGAGTCGTTTGATTATGTAAAGTCGAATGAGCCCGGAATAGTTATAACACCTAATAATGCTTCGTTAAAACCAAATGCAACTCAGCAATTATCGGCTGTAATATTTCCAATAGATTTTATAAACGAACAGGTTAGCTGGACTTCGAATAACAATGCTGTAGCAACTGTAAGTTCAACCGGTATTGTGTCGGCCATTTCCGATGGCGAGGCTACCATTTCAGCTTCGATACTTAATGGAACAAAAACCTCCACAACTTCCATTTCTGTTGTTTCTTATGATGGAAATCTGAATCTGGACAATTGCGAGGTTACTACAAGTTGGTCAGGGTCGTCATCCAATGTGTTGACTCTAAACACTACCGACAATAAAGAAGGAGCAGGTTGTATTCAAACTGTTGGAACGGGAACTGATGAATATAAAAAAGTTTTCTCGACACCTTTCAACTCTGGATCTACTCTGGCAAATGGCGTATTGAAATTTTGGTATTATATTTCGGATGTAACAAAAACGAGCTCAATTCGGGTGGAATTAAGCAGTGGTGGAAAAGCTGATACAAATGAATTTCAATGGACATTAACAGGTTTAATAAATGGTTGGAATCAAATTACGCTGAAAACAAACACTGCATCGAAAACAGGTACTCCTGATTTAACAGGCATAAACTGGTTTCGGATTTATGCTACCAAAACTGGAAGCATTACAACCCGGATAGACGCTATTCAGTTGGGTCCCGAAGCGTTTTTTTCAGGTTTAAGCAATCCCATTGTCAATGGAAAATCGCTTAAAATATATCCAAACCCATATAAAGCCGGTAATTTATTTGTTGACTTAAACGGATTTGAGGATGGGAATAAAATAAATCTTAAGATTTCCAATCTTACCGGTAAAGTTGTTTTCCAAAAAATGTTATACAATTCCTCACGTTCCGAAATAATTCTACCTGTCAACTTAGAAGATTCGGTCTACCTCATTTCGGCTGAAGGGAATAAAGTGAAAATTACGGATAAGCTTATTCGGTATTGATTTGAGCGATTTGAAGTTTAGCAGGGGAAACACCTAAGTACAAAATAGCAATTTTGAGCATACATGGAGATGAATAAAAAACAAAAAATTTTCACATCCCCCACCTTCGGAGGGGCTTGGGGAGGCTAATTATAAAAATATGAAATCAATCACAAATCTCAAATCAAGTATTGGAATTTCGTTATTTTTGGCATTATCAATTTGCGGAGTAAATGCCAATAAACATGCTAATCAAACAAAATATCCAACTTATAAAGGATTGGTTATGGCTGGATATCAGGGTTGGTTTCGCGAGGCAAAAGATGGAATGCTTTATCCGGATGAAAAAAAAGTGCGCATTGATATGTGGCCCGATGTATCTGAATATGAAAAAACGTATCCAACAGGGTTAAAACATGCCGACGGCAGCACAGCCCGGTTTTTCAGTTCAACCGACAAAAGTACAGTGGATCTTCATTTTAAATGGATGAAGGAATATGGCGTTGATGGTGTTTTTATGCAACGCTTTTTTAATATGACAAAACCGGCAGGTCCACGCATTGCAACTACAGTTATTTTAAAAAATGCATTCGAAGCAGCTTCAAAATACGAACGGGCAATTGCCGTAATGTATGATTTATCAGGCTTGAAAGCAACGGGCGAAGACTGCTCGTCGATTATTGAAGATTGGAAATACTTAGTCGATTCGTTGAAAGTTACGAATAGAGAGGGTGCAAAAACGTATCTTTACCACAACGGCAAACCACTTGTAACAATTTGGGGTGTAGGATTCCCCGATCGCTCCTACAATATCCGAAACATTGGGCTCGAAAAACTTATCGATTTTCTAAAAAATGACCCAATTTACGGTGGTTGTTCTGTTATGCTCGGAGTACCAACTTATTGGCGCGACCTGAATGCCGATTGTACGCCCGACCCATATTTACACAAACTTATCAAAAAATGTGATATCGTTTTGCCTTGGATGGTACAACGCTTTACGCCATTGCTTCACAACGAAATGAGTCGGTATAGAGATCATATTAAGAGTGACATGAATTGGTGCAAAATCAACAAAGTGGATTATGTGCCTTGCGTTACACCCGGTTTTAGCTGGCACAATTTGAGTCGGTTCGAATTTCCAGACGATGTAAAACCCTCAGGCTCAATACCGCGACAAGGTGGAAAATTCTACTGGCAGCAAATGTCGACAGCCATTAATGCCGGTGCTTCCATGCTCTACGTGGCAATGTTTGACGAAGTAAACGAAGGAACAGCCATTTTCAAATGTACCGACAATCCGCCGGTTAGCGATATAGCAAAATTTGTGGGTATGGACGGATTGCCTTCCGACCAGTACTTGTGGCTTACAGGTAAAGCGGCTGAATTGCTTAAAAAAGGTGCGATTTTTCCAACCGAAATGCCAGGTAGAAACAAAAAATAACAGAGATATATGCGAATACTACCAAGTAGTTTTTTTTTAATCACATACATAATTTTATGAAAACGAAGCAATTCCTAATACTCTGTTTCTTATACATTATTTCAACTACTGTTTTTTCACAATCAGTTATTGAAAATACTGATTATATTCAAATCATTTCCTACGGTCAATCGCTGGGCATGGGCTGGCAATCTCCCCGTGCCATAACTACAACTGCCGAGCCAAACACTTTCATGGTGGGTAATAATCCGTTGATGCAGTTTAATAATGGTACAACCGTTTTGAATCCCTTGATTGCAAATACATGGAATAACGGTGGCGAACAGCCTATTGTGGGTTGTGTAAACGCTTTTGCCAGGGTATACAGGGCAAATGTCAACCCAAATCAGAAGTTTATTGGTATGTCCGGTGGGCAAGGTGGGCAAACGATTGAGAAACTATCCAAAGAGTGTACAAATTCAGGTTATTATGCATCCACATTTACCAAAACGCTGAATAACACAGTAACAGCCTTACAAGGTAAAACGGTTTCCTGTCCGGCAATCATTTTTATGCAGGGAGAATATAATTGTAAAAGTTCATCAGCCCTGGATCGAGGATTGACTCTGGGAACGAATGGAACAACCGATAAAGATACGTATAAAGCATTGTTGTTGAAACTAAAAAACAATATGCAAGCCGATATTATGCTAAAATACGGTCAAAAACAAAAACCGTTATTTTTTATGTATCAGGTTAGTGGTTCTTATATTCCGGACAGACAAATGCCCATAGTCATGGCTCAAATTGAATTTGCAAATGAGAATCCGGATGTAATTATTGTAAATCCTCATTATGCAATGCCTCACTATGGTGGCGGTCATTTGTCGACCAATGGATATAGATGGTATGGTGAATTGATGGCGAAGTCGCTTTACGAAGTGTTGGTAAATAATTCAAATTTCAAACCGGTTTATCCAACTAAAATTTCGATTAACTCCAATACGGTAACTATTAATTTTCATGTTCCGGCCAAACCGCTTGTATTTGATACCTGGACCACTGCCAAAGTCGCAAATTTCGGGTTTAACGTCTATAAAGATACAATTCCAGTAAGCCTGACGAAAACTGAAATTGTAAATGATACCACTGTTGTTCTCACGTCTTCCGCCACTCTAACAGGCCAAATTGAAGTGAATTATTGTGGAGTATCCAGCAATGGAAAAGGAAATTTGAGAGATTGTGACACAGGAAAAACCTCCATATTTACGTATTTTGATGATTCTACGGATGCGCTCAAAGAATCATATACTCCTACAAATCAGAGTGGGGTCAAACTGTATGGAAGTCATTACCCGTTGCAGAATTGGTCGATTGGATATTATTATAAATTCAATGTCGGGGCAGCCGGGATTACTGATGTTCCCTTTGGAAAATCAAAAGTGTATCCAAATCCGGGAAAGAATTTTGTAAATATCAACTATAACTTAAATGGAAAAGATTCCGGGTCGGTAAAAGTGTACAATTCAATTGGAAAATTGATGTTTCAAAGAAATATCTCTGCTTCCGGGAATCAACTTTCGATAAACACTAAAAACTTTAGTGCCGGCAGTTATTTTTACAATATAGTTATTGAAGGAAGAGTGATAGAAAAAACAAAATTTATTATTCAATAATGTAACCACCTCAAATTTAATCTAAACTTCATTGCAAACTTTATTGCAACCATCATCCTTTAAATCTTACGAAAAAATCATGACATCTATCACTTTTTGGGGATTAACTTTCCTCGACATTACAATTATCCTCGTCTATTTTATTGTGATTGTATACATCGCAATTCGGGCAGCCCGATTAGTAAGTAATCGTGAAGATTACTTTATGGCCGGACGGCGTTTTGGAAAACTAATACAGACTTTTGCGGCATTCGGGCAAGCTACATCGGTTGAGAATGTTACTACCACCACCACCATGGTTAACTCCAATGGTGCATCGGGTATTTGGGCAATGTTGGCAGGTGGTTTAGTAAACTTACCTGTTTTTTGGATGACTTCCATCTGGTATCGGCGATTGCGTTTACTCACATTGGGCGATTTTTTTGAAGAACGCTACAATTCAAAACGCATGGCCGCTTTCTATGCCTTGTGTCAAACAATTTATTTTGTGCTTATTGCTGCCATTGGCTTGGTAGCCATGTCGAAAACCGTATCGGCAATAGCATCAAAACCACTTTCTGATCTTAACCCTGTGGAAAAGGTTGAATATTATAAAGCCGTTGAACGCGAAAAATTAGAAACTGCCGATTTTGCATTGCTATCGGGCAATGAAAAGAGCCGCTTAGTGGAATTGCAATTGCTGCATCCTAAAAAAGAATATTCATATATCGATGAGAATTGGCTCATCATTATTGTTGCTTTTGTTACTTTGCTGTACGCCAGCATAGGCGGACTTGCGGCGGCTTTTATGGTCGATTTGATACAAGGGATGTTTATCATTCTGCTTTCCATTTTGCTTATTCCCTTTGCTATGGCAAAAATAAATCTGCAGTTTGGGAGCGAAGGATTACTTGGGTCTTTTCACACCATGCACAAGGTGTTGCCTGCATCCTTTATGGAAATTTGGGGTTCGCCGAGTTTGATTGAATTTTCGTGGTTTTGGATTGCCGGTTTCTCTGTTATGATTGTCATAACGACGGCAGTTCAGGCAAATCAAATGACTGCCTGTGGCTCAGCAAAAGACGATTATACAGCTCGCTACGGATTTGTGTCGGGCATGTTGCTCAAGCGCTATTCCAGTGTAATGTGGGGAGTTGTAGCCCTCATGACGGTAGTACTTTATGGAGGCTCAATTTCTGACCCTGACTATGTTTGGGGACATGCCACGCGTGATTTGCTCGGACCACTCAATATGGGATTGGTTGGTTTAATGATTGCTTGCCTGATTGCGGCATTAATGGCAGCCAAATCGGCGTTTATGCTTACAGCTGCGGCATTAATTACCAATAATTTGTACCGTCCGTTTCGTCCGGATTGCTCCGAACACCATTATATCTGGGCCGGGCGTATTTTTAGCGCCTTGTACATGATTGTGTCGGCGTACATTGCCACTCAATCCAAGGGATTGTTCGAACTGTTTAAAATGACTATGATGTTCAATAGCATCCTGGCAGCTGCTTTTTGGCTTGGTATGCTTTGGCGTCGATCTAACCGAGCAGGTGCCTGGGCTTCAATGGTATTTATGTTTATCGCTACAGTGGTTTTACCTTTCGGAATACCACAATTGCCAAACATGCGCGCTTCTGAATACCTTAGTAAAACAACGCAAGCTATACCAGTAACCAGAACATACACGGCTCGTCAAATGGATGAGCAGCAACGGACTTTAGCTATTCAAAGTTGGGATAAATTGAGCACCATTGGCAAAGCCGAAGGCATACGACCAGTAGCTATAAAAACAGGAGAACGTTTTGAGAAAAAAGTGTTATTACCCAAAAAATCAATTTTTTGGAGCGAAGGTATCGATTATTCTAGTGGTAAAGCTTTAGGAAAAGGTTATTTGAAAGTGGAGTTAGTAGCATTAGATCGCATGGGTTGGGATTTATCCAAAAACTCGTACTCGCTCAACGAAACCTTTACTTTTCTCTTCCGCATTATCATCCCTTTCCTGATATTGATGTTGGTGGCTTATTTTACAAAACCTGAAGACAAAGAGCTTCTGGATCAGTTTTATGGAAAAATGCTCACACCGGTTGTTGGTACTTCCGAAGATGATGATCGAGAAATGGTCTTAACGCAAGCTAATCCCACCCGTTTCAATCCCCTGAAAATTTTCCCTGAATCCAATTGGGAATTCAGAAAATGGAACCGCCAAGACTGGGTAGGCGTGATCGTTTCGTGTCTTGCAGTTGTGAGTGTTGTTGCTTTGTTGGTGTTTATCGTTAGTTTGGGTAGTTAGTTTTATGTCAAATAAAAGGAGATATTTGATGGAAAACAATGAAATTTCTTTTTTTTTTCATTTTACCCGTTGAATTAATTGCAAATTAAGCATTAATTAATACCTCGGGTTTATTTTTGTACTTTATAAGCTGCTAATAATATACTTTATATAAGTTAGAATCCTTTCGACCCCAAAACCCCCAAATGGGGCTTAAGAGTGTTAATTTGAGGCGATTTATATGTTTTGAAATTTTACAGACTGCGTCTGAAAGCCCCCATTTGGGGGTCTACTCTTTATACACAATTATATTAACAAGTATAGAGTAGAAAAGGAGGTGATTTAGTAGTATAAAAAGAGTTCTATTATTGTAGATAATATATTGAAATATAGTTGATTATGC
>JBBQMQ010000081.1:0-11609 GCA_038329115.1 Bacteroidales bacterium | reverse complement strand
AAAATGATAGAAATAATCGCAGAAATCAGATTAACAAGAGCTGCAATCTTAATTTTTTGGTTCATTCGCATTAAAACATTCTTATCATTTATCAAACCCGATGTATGAGTGATCGAAGTAATAGTGTCAAAGCGTTTAATACTATATCTTGGCCCCAGAATAATACGAAGAGGAATTCTGTTAAAAATATGAGTCAAGATCCTGCTCAATATGCAAGATTTTCCTTTTCAAAAGATCAGGCGTTCATTCAAAACAATTCTGGATTGAAATCTTAATTTGGAATTATGAATACAAAAACTTTGAATTATTTATCATCAACTTCCTTGTTGATATTGATTTTTCAAATTACAAAAATAGCTTCGGATATTACTTTCAGATCACTATAATGGGACTGAATGCAAGCTTTGCTTTGCTTAACGACCAGAATTTTAGCCTCTAAATAATATCATTCGATAAAATTCAACCATTTTAATATCCATTTAACCATATTAGAATTTACACACTCAAACTCATATCCATGAAAAATTATTTAAAAATTTTGTTCATCTTAATTGCGGTCGTTGTCTCCTCTTGCAGTAATGTTAAGAAATTAACCTTATTAAGAGATGTTACAAATGAAGAAATCATTAAAAGTATTCCTCCTGCAAATCTTGAGCACAATCTAAAAATTGGTGACATCTTGTATATTAGCATCAAATCAACTAGTCCTGAAGTAAATATGCTATTTAATCCTGAATCTAATATGGAAGCGGGAAGCTATGGATCTTATCAAAAATGGGACAGTCCAAGTGGTGCATATTTATACGGAAATGAAATCGATACCAATGGAAACATAACCCTTCCAATGCTTGGAAAAGTCGCAGTGTCAGGCATACCAGTTTCTCAAGTAGAATCTCTTATTCAAAAAAAGGCTGATGAGTATTTGAAAGATGCCATTGTAAAAGTAAAACTTTTAAATTTTAAAGTTATAGTGGTTGGTGAAGTAAGAAATCCAGGAGTTTACTACAATTATAACAACTCAATCACTGTTGTTCAGGCTTTGGCCATGGCAAGTGGAGGAACCGATTATTCATCAATCAAAAAAGTCATGGTGGTAAGACCTGTTGCTGAAGGCAATAAGTCATTCATACTTGATCTTACGTCTAAAAATATTTTCTTGTCAGAAGCATTCTATCTTCAACCTAATGACTATGTAGTAGTACAACCAGATAAAAACAAAAATGTACAATTAAACGCAGCTGCTTACTCATTGGTTCTTTCATCTATATCAGTATTTCTTTTAACATATGGTTTCTTTTTCAAATAATTTATAGTCTTATCACAAAAAAAACTAAATAATATAACATATATGAAATCAGATTATCCCCAGGCCATGCAAAAAAAAGAACAGAAAGAAATTGACATAAAAAAAATCATTTATCTGTTACTTCGCCAATGGCATTGGTTTGCCCTTTTAGGTGTATTAGGCTTGATTATCGCGTTTGGATACATCAAATTCACAAAAACATACTATTCTGTTTATACTTCAATTTTAATACCTCCTGAAAAATCAGCAGGCATAGATTTGCAAAGCATGTTTCAGGGATCTATGGGTAACACCCAAAATAACCTATATAATCAGATCGAGATTATTAAATCATACAGTAATGTTAGTCAGACTCTAAAAAATTTAAACTGGAGAACAAGTTGGTACGAAAAAGATTTTTTTACATGGGAAGGTATTTATAAACAAGAACCTTTTGATGTTCAAGAGGCGCAGAATTTCATCAATCCTAAAAATATTGACATTTATATAACACCTATCTCGAATGATGAATATACAATTGCAGTAGATGGAGAAATTAGGAAACATGGGGAAGATATTCCTGTGAAATTTGAAGGGAAAGGAACATTTGGTCGTCAATACACTAATAAATTCTTCAATTTCACTTTGCTTAAAAAAATAAATAACAGCGAAACAACCGACAGTCAATACTCATTTAAATTCAATGATCTCAATGACAAAACATTATCATATCAAACAAAGCTAGATGCAGCTTTAAAAGACAAAAATAGTGACATTGTCGAATGTTCACTCACTGGCGAAGAACCTGAACGGGAAAGTGATTTTTTGAACGAACTAATCAAGGTATACATTGAAAGTAAAATGAATGTCCAAAGCGAAGCTCAGCGCAGGTCGCTTGATTTTATTAATGCGCAACTAACCGGTATCTCTGATTCACTGGACATAGCAAGCACAAAATTTACAAATTTCCGATCAAGAAATCAAGTCATTGATCTTGGTGAAGAAGGCAAGGTTGTAATGGATAATCTGAAAGTAATTGAATCTGAAAAAGCTCAAAGTCAAATGCAGCTCGATTATTTTGTGAACTTGCAGACCTACTTAAACAATCGTGATTACAAACAGATTGTATCACCATCTGTTGTTGGAATAAATGATGTATCGCTTAATTCATTGGTACTTAAGTTGGGTGAATTATACAACCGACGCCAGGTTCTTTCCTTCAGCGCCAAGGAAAACAACCCTACTTTAGTTATGCTCGATAATCAGTTAAGTCAGACGCGTGAACAACTAAATGAAAATCTAAGGAACCTGATCGACAATGCAAAGCGAAACATCGGTAGTCAGAATCAACGCCAAAACGATGTCAACGTCAGAATGAGCAGACTTCCGCAAAAAGAGCAGCAAATGGTTAGCATTCAGCGAAAATTTAATCTTACCAGCGAAATTTATACCTTTCTTCTGCAAAAAAGGGCTGAAACGAATATCGCACTGGCATCAACCACTCCTGATGTTCAAATTATTGACAAAGCCAGACCTGAAACTGCTGACATAATCGGTCTTGCGCCAAAAATGATAATGATTCTGGGACTCATGATGGGTCTTTCTATTCCAATTGCATTGATTTTTCTCCGAAATTTCTTTAACGATAGCATATTATCACAGGAAGACATTGAAGATCATACAAACCTACCAATACTAGGAAGTATATTACATTATCCTACTAAGTCAGATTTAGCAGTATTTGAAAATCCAAAATCAAACATCGCGGAATCGTTCCGTACCTTAAGAACAAATTTGCAATTCATGCTGAATGACACCAATGACAAAGTAATTTCAATTCATTCATGCAATCCCAGTGAAGGGAAGTCATTTATTGCTATTAATTTAGGAACAATTCTTGCAATGAATAACAAGAAGGTGTTGATTATTGGTGCAGATATAAGAAAACCTTCTATTCAAAAGCGATTTAATCAATCCAATGATCATGGATTAAGTTCCTACCTGATTGGGGAAGATAAAATAGAGGATATCATTTTCCCAACTTCTGTAAATAACCTTTCACTTTTACCTTCAGGTCCTATTCCTCCCAATCCGTCCGAATTATTAAGTAGACCTGAAATGGACATGCTCATTGATAAAGTTCGCATGCAATATGACTATATAATTTTGGATAATGCACCAGTAGAACTTGTAACTGATGGGTTTATCCTTAGCCGGTTTGCAGACCTGAACATCTTTATATTACGATATGGCGTATCTCATAAACATCAGGTTGAAATTATTAACCAATATGCATCGAAGGAAATAATTAGTAATCCGGCAATATTGGTAAACGACATAAAATATAATGCATTCGGATCAAGCTACTATAAAAATTATCAATACGAAGCTTACCAGAATACCTATTATTCTGATGAGAAACAGACTGGTAAGAAAAGAAATAAGAAAATAGAAAAGGCTTAAATCCATTTCCACGTTTAAAATATGAAATTCATTTTACTTTCATGATTATCGCTATCGATTTTGACGGAACCATTGTTGAACATCGGTTTCCAGCTATTGGGCGCACTCGTCCATATGCTTTTAAGGTGCTAAAAGCACTTCAGGATCGAAATCATCGGATAATCCTTTGGACCTACCGATCAGGCTCCAGACTAGATGAAGCCGTTAAGTTTTGTCATTCACATGGGATTGAATTTTATGCAGTTAATAAGAATTTCCCTGAAGAAGAATGGCACGAGGATGATAGCCGAAAGATTCTTGCAGACATGTACATTGATGATCGGAATATTGGAGGGATTCCTTCGTGGGAGGATATTTTCAAAATTATTTGTCCAGATGAAGAAGTAAGTTTTGTAAACGAGAAGAAGGCTTGGTGGAAAGGATAAAAAAGAATTGAAATTTCAAAAAAACATTTACTTAGATTAAGTTAGACATTAATAAATTTATAATCCAAAAGTGAAATTTGTCGAAAAAATCAAATCCAGACTAAATCTGTCTAAAAACAGAAAAAAGATATTTAAGAATTTGTACTGGGCAGTTTTAGGAAAGATTATAAATATTTTAAGCGGTTTATTTGTTGGCATTCTTGTAGCAAGGTATTTGGGACCACAAAATTTTGGATTGATGAATTATGTGATCAGCTATGTAGCACTTTTCTCGATTCTGGCAAATTTTGGATTAGACGGCATTGAAATCCGGGAATTATCTAAAATTGATGCAGATAAAAACGAAATTATTGGTACTGCCTTCCGAATAAGATTAATCTTTTCAGCGATTACTTGTTTTCTTATCTTAATTACCCTATTTGTTTTTGAGTCCGACAGATTTACATTCATGATGGTTTTGGTATACTCCACGTCATTAATTTTCAGCACCTTCAATGTAATTCGAAATTATTTTACTTCAATAGTTCTAAACGAATATGTCGTAAAGACTGAGATCACACGAACTCTTATGGGAGCAGCCATAAAAATCATATTATTGATTTATCACTTTTCTTTAGGATGGTTTATTTTAGCTAGCCTATTTGATTATTTGCTTATCGCCAGCGGATATATCTATTCATATCGAATTAAAGTCGGATCAATCCTTAATTGGAAGTACAATAAGGATTTTGCAAGGCACCTAATAAAAGAATCATTTCCACTTTTGCTCACGGGAACAGCTATAATTATTTATCAAAAAATCGATCAGGTCATGATCAGAAATATGATAGGTAATGCAGCTGTTGGTCAGTTTTCAGTTGCATCAAAGATTACTGAGTTCACAATATTTATTCCGATGGTAATTGCTCAAACCCTAACTCCATTGTTGGTAAAAGCGCATCAGGAAAACCATGATTTATACATAAAAAAACGACAACAGTTTATGGATTTTATGGTGTGGGGCGCAATAGGCATTTCTTTTATCATATCATTAATAGCAAGTCCAGCAATTAGGATTCTTTATGGAGCTAAATATCTTGATGCCATTCCTGTCTTGCAAATCATGGCATGGAAAGCTGTATTTGTTGCTCTTCTTGCTAGTTCCGGCCAAATAATTATAATTGAAAACATCCAGAAATATGCAGTATTAAGAAATATTGTGGGGTGTTTTGTGAGTATATTACTGAATTTACTGTTAATCCCATCGATGGGTATTATCGGATCTGCCTTGGCTACTATTGTTACAATGTTCTTTTCCAGTTATTTTTCGCATCTGTTTATCAGACCTTTTCAGTATTTATTCCAAATTCAAACCAATACTCTATCAAGAGGTCTAATGCGAATAATTCGCAGCAACCATAAGTTTTGAAGAACAATTGCCGCTAAAAAGTACGCATTAGAGATTGCAAAATTACGCCTTCACAATGCAACAGGTAATGTTGGAGAACATCTGTTTAAACAGATAAAGTTCAGATGAACGATATTTTACAAAAACAGGGTGGTAATAGGGGTTTTGGTCAGTTAGCAAATAAACAAATTATAATTGTTAGCGAGGTTGGAGTTTTTGGCTCTGATGGTAAAAGAAACAGTGCATTTATAAATGGAGGTATGTTTGGTATGAATTTGCTTTATGCATTGCATTACGAAAAAATTGCAGCTTGTATCTTGAATTGCAGCAATTGGCCTAAAAAAGATTTGGAATTAAGAAAACTATGCAAAATAAAAGAATCTGAAGAATTTATAGCCATGCTAACATGTGGCAATTCCCCAGAAAATTTTCGACTTGCATTATCGAAAAGATACAATATTAAAGAAATAAGTAAAGTAATTTTATTCATTGTTTAGACAAGTTCTGGATATCACTGTGCATCATTTATTTAGCAATAAATTATAACATATATGAAAATTAAGACTATAACATGTCATGATGTTTATAATTATGGAGCATCATTACAAGCCTATGCTTTACAGCATTATTTGCAATCATTGGGGCATGAAGTAGAAATTATTGATTTTAGACCTTGGTTTCAGCAGATTAGATATAATTTTTGGTATGTCCCGAAAGATTCAAAATATTATGGACTTTGCAAAAAATCAAAAATATTAAATTTCTTATATTGTTTAAAACTATATAACCAACAAAGTACATATGGTCGTAAAAGACCATTTGATGAATTTAAATCAAAATATTTAAAACTTACAGAACGAACCTTTTGCGATAGTCAAGATTTGAAACTTAATCCTCCTGAAGCCGATATCTATATTGCAGGTAGTGATCAAATTTGGAATACAGAATCTTATAATGGAAAAGAACCTGCATATTACCTTGATTTTGGCGATGATAATACTAAACGTATTTCATATGCCGCAAGTTTTGCCGTAAATGACGTAAAAGAATGTATGCATGATTTTATAAAGGATAGACTCTCAAAATTTGATAATATTTCTGTTCGGGAGAAAACAGGGTTGTCAATTCTTAAATCATTAGGAATTAATAATGGCACTCTAGTTTTAGATCCTATATTCTTATTAAACAAAACACAATGGGAAAGGTTTCCGCTCAAAAAAAAATATATAGAGCCTTATATATTGATTTATGATTTTTTACATGATGATACAAAACTTACGAATTCTGCGAAGCAAATAGCAAAAAATAAAAAATTAAAAATTGTATCAATTAATGATTTTAAAAAATTGGATTATGCAGATATAAACGTATCTAATGCTGGTCCAATAGAATTCTTGGGGTTAATAAAATATGCAGATTATGTAGTTTCAAATTCATTTCATGCAACTGCATTTTCGATATTATTCCATCGTCAATTTATTACTTATCCTCTTAAAAGCCAAAATAATTCGACAAGAATGAGTGACTTTTTGGAATCTATTGGTTTATTAGATTTTTATAATAAAAACTATAATGAAAATTTAGGAATAGATTATGAGAAAATTGATAACCATATAAATACATTAATTGCAAATTCAAAAAAATTCATTACTGAATATATTTTATAATTAACATATATAATCATGAAAGTATTATGGTTTGCAGTAACGCCTTCCATGTATGCACAAAGCAATATTAGTCATAATGGGGGTGGCTGGATCGCTTCCTTAGAGGGTTTAGTGAGAGATGCAGAGAATATTAAGCTGGGAATTGCATTTGAGCATCAAGATCGCTGTTTCCGTAGCGAAAGAAACGGTGTAACTTATTATCCAATAAATGTATGGCAAACGAAATACCAAAGGATAAAGCGGAAATTAATATACAAAACGGAAGAATATCGTATAATTCCAGCCTGTATAAAAGTAATCGAAGATTTTAAACCTGACATAATACATATTTTTGGTTCAGAATGGTGTTTCGGATTATTATCTTTTTACATTAATATCCCAATTGTTATTCATATTCAAGGCAGCATTCCACCATATTATAATGCAAGATTCCCTGTAGGATATAGTTTAATTGATTTTATTAGATACAATAGGCTTAATATTAAAAAAACACTTTTCGAAATCCTTCGTGATAGATTTTTTAAGTTACGTGCAAAACGAGAAGAAAAGATTCTTCATAACTGCGATTACTTTATGGGGCGAACGGATTGGGATCGGAATTTAACAACTCTCTATGCTCCCAAAGCGAATTACTACTATTGTAGCGAAGCATTGCGACCAATTTTTATGGAAAATGATAAAATTTGGAAAAATTTAAAACGAAAACAAATAATTTTAATTTCGACAATTTCATCCCCTTTGTATAAGGGGTTTGATTTGATTCTAAAAACAGCCAAATTATTAAAAGAAAATACAGAAATAGATTTTGAATGGCGCATATTTGGTGTTAAGGAAGTAAAATTTCATGAATGGAAAACAAAAATCAAAATTAGGGATGTTTCAATAAAATTAATGGGTACAGCTCAAGCTGATGTTCTTAGAAATGAATTACTTGACTCCGACATCTTCATTCACCCTTCCTATATTGATAATAGTCCAAATAGCATTTGTGAAGCACAAATATTAGGATTGCCAGTAATAAGTACTAATGTAGGCGGAATATCTTCTCTTATAAATCATTTGGAGTCAGGACTTTTAACCCCCTCAAATGATCCATTCACTTTGGCTTCCTATATTAGTTTACTATTTGCAGATCGACAACTTGCTACAACTTTAGGAAATAATGCCAGAAAAATAGCGCTAGAAAGACATAATTCTAAACAAATAATCAAAGATTTAGTTGGCATATACTACAAAATTGTTAATCATTATCACAATAAATCCTTTAGTTACACAAAAGTAACACAAGAAAACAAGACACAAAACAACTGACCAGAATATATATCAACAGTTAACAGCCCATTCTTGAAAGGGTGGGCTAATAGTTTAAAAAATTATAACTCAAAATTATATGAAAAAAATATTAAAGGGAATAATATTTTCCCTTTCTATGCCTCTAATCAAATTTACTTATTTATTTTGGTCATATTCCACTTTAAACAAATGGAAAAAAATTAAAAGAAAACTACATAGCTTATGGATATCTAATGAATTTAATTCTTTTGGTAAAGCATCAACAATAGGCTATCCGATTGTCCTTCGTGGTGGAAAATACATTACAATAGGCAATAAAATTAGTCTTGGGGAACGAGGAACACTTACTGCCTGGGATTCATATATGGATGAAAGTTTCACTCCCGAGATTATCATTGGGAATAATACATCAATAGGCCAGGATTTTCATATAACAGCTATTGATCGAATTGTAATTGGCAACAATGTTTTGATGGGAAAAAAAATTACTATTACTGATAATTCTCATGGTAAAGTTGATCTCGAATCACTTGCAATAGCGCCGGCAATAAGGCTCCTCTATTCAAAGGGGCCGGTAATAATAAAAGATGGGGTTTGGATCGGAGAAAAAGCCACTATTCTTCCGGGAGTAACAATTGGCAAGAATTCCATTATCGGTGCCAATGCAGTAGTTATTTCAGATATCCCCGATAATTGTGTAGCCGCAGGAGTTCCAGCAAAAATAGTTAAAATCATTACATTATAGATTTTGGAAATGGTTCATATAGACTTTACGTTTTGTCATTTCTAAATTTCTAAGCAAATTATGAAAGTCCTGCAATCGTTATTGACATTTTTCGTGCTTTTACTAATGACTACAAATTGTTTCAGTCAGCAAAAAATGGGAACATTGGTTTTCATTGATCAGGCGGATTCATCCTCTAGGATGGCAAAATCATACTTACTTCCATATCTTGACCATTTTGGAATTGTATACGAAATTGAGGATATCCATACAAAAAAAATATCAAATCGGTTTGAGGATTATGCACTTATAATCGTAGGGCACGATATGAAAAATCCAGAGGCTACATCAAAACTGATCAGTCAAATTCAGTCAAAAGGTGCTGGAGTTGTTTCATTCGATCCCGATTGGCATTCGGACAATACGAATCCAATTTCAACAACAGGCGCTGGTCAGTCGATTACTTTCAACACTGGGCATTACATCACATCTTTACACGAAATCACAGATACCCTCAAATGCTCAGTTCCAATGCCTTTCAGGAAGGAAACATCTGGTAAAATGAGCCCCATTGTTTTTATTAGCGGACAGCCATTACTGCTGGTGTCACAAGGGGATTCCAGACCACTTGTTACCTATAAATCTATGGAATGGATGAGAACAGCTTATTTGGGACCATTGATGGGTCTCGACGACTGTTTATGGCGTTCTTTTGTTTGGGCTGCCCGTAAGCCATTCGTTATGCGCGGGTTACCACCATTGGTTACAATGAGAGTGGATGATGTTGCAGGACGAGGTGAATTAATGGGGCAATCTCCTTTAGGCTGGATAAAAACGGTGAATAAATATGGATTCAAACCGTGGCTGGGATTATTTCTTTATAATCTTAGTCCTATTGCCATTAAGGAGTTACGTGGGTATTTGCTCAGTGGCCAGGCAACCGCATCACCACACGCGTTTGGCCGTCCGAACCGGGTTCATGGTGGAAACTTTGCTATGAAAATAGTTTTCAAAATAAAAAGGATATACAATCTTAAGCTCATGCCATTGTTTGGACAGTATATTTATAACCTCGGCTTAATTTCAGTCGATAAATTGATTGACTTTCTCTCCATTAACCAAACAGCAGATTCAACAAATGCACTTATAAGTCCAACAGGATATCGGAATGGAAATAATCGAACGGAAATCTCTGCTGACAGTGTATTAGGTCAGTCTGATCCCAGATATTATTACTATCCCGAAGCGCTTTCATTGAGATCAAATTACTATGATGAGTTCATATTTTTTGACCATCACACAAAGAAACCCTGGAGCAATTATGAGGCGAAACGTGGGCTTGAAGCTGTTGATAAGTGGTATTCCAGAAATCAGCCATTACCAATGTCAAAGTATTTTTTACCGCACTGGTATGAGATAGGAAGTAATATTCTTCCGCATATCTCAAAAAAATGGGGAATCGAGTTTATCGGCATGAATAAAGCCATCGATACGCCATACTCTGATGCAGTTCCCTGGTTGAAAGGAGCACCTTTTCGATTGTATGAAAATCAAGGTTCGGTAACTGATAGTACAAAAGCTGTGTATTATGCTGATTTTATTGACATTAACGGAAATAGATTCTTTAATAGCATTACCGAAATCAGGGATGATTATGGATACGAATGGGCTCCTGATAACCAAACTGAAAAATCTGCGGCAAGGGGTATTCGTCAGTTAAAAAGAGCGCTTTCATCTATGGCTCTTGCATCTTTGTTTACGCATGAAACAGATTATATATACCGAATCAAACCCGAAAGCTGGGATAAGCAATTTCAACTCGTTTCTACAGGAATTAGTGATTACAAACCAATGATGCTAAATTTAGATGAAGCCTTGAAAATAGTAAGGGCTCATAAAACATCTCAGCTAGTTGAATCTGAATTTATTACAGCAAATAATACTATTAATATTAAGTTTGAAGGGGCAACTGACATTACAAGCTATGTTTACGTTTTTAATGGCAAAAATGGAAACATCAAACAAAGATTAATTGAGATCCCTCAATTCAAAGGTTCAACAATAGTTAAAGTTGCATCAAAGTCTAATACTTATTGAATGTCTTATTAAAAATAATTTGCTGGTCTCTACTGTCTACCATTTATAACTCTGCTATTCGAAATAATAAATAAACTTTCATATCCCCAAAGATGTACACAACACTACTTGACATAAAACTAATAAATCTTCCAAAAATTGAAGATCCCCGAGGAAATCTTTCGTTTATAGAAGAAGAAAACCAAATTCCTTTCAAAATTCAAAGAACCTATTGGATCTATGACGTTCCAGGTGGACAATCACATGGTGCCCATGCCTTTATTGAGCA
>JBBQMQ010000080.1:0-11671 GCA_038329115.1 Bacteroidales bacterium | reverse complement strand
AATCCCATCAATTGAGACATGCCTGCCAATTCGTTGAAGCTGGTAGTAAATGCTTTCGCACCTTTATCTTCTAAGAATCGACGCAAACCAATTTCCTGAGCAGCAGCCTGACGAACCGAAATATGTTTTTCAGCGCCTTTTTTACAGTCATCAGCAAAATCATAAAGTTTTTCATAAACTGCAATCAACGCATCAATTTCAGCTTCTGTAACTGCTTCTACATAAGGAACCAATAATGCGATTGGCGCATTATCAACGTGGTAACCCAAACGGATTTCAGCTTCTACTTTATCACCATCGGTTACTGCTACGTTGTTCATATTGTCACCAAAACGGATAATCAACATATCAGAAGCATCAGCTTGAGCAGCACAAACGCGCATCCAACCAGAAATTTTGTCATGAGTTGCTTTGTCTTTCCAGTAACCAACTACGATTTTGCGTGGTTTGCGTAAGCGGCTGGTAATAAAGCCAAATTCGCGATCACCGTGAGCCGATTGATTCAGGTTCATGAAGTCCATGTCGATTTCTGACCATGGAATAGTTTCGTTAAACTGAGTGTGAAGGTGCAATAATGGTTTTTTGAAATCCATCAAACCATGAATCCACATTTTAGCCGGAGAAAAAGTGTGCATCCAGGTAATAATACCTACACATTTGGTGTCGCCATTAGCAGCACGCATAATTTCAGAAATCTCTACAGAAGAGTTGGCTGTACCTTTGTAAACCACTTTTACCGGAAGGTTTCCCGACTCGTTTAATCCTTTTACCATTTCGGTAGAATGTGCATCTACCTTTACTACTGCGTCACCACCGTAAAGCAACTGTGCTCCGGTTACGAACCATACTTCTAAATCTTTGAATGCCATGATGTTTTAATTTTATTTGTTAGTTGTAATATATTTGTTTCTCTTAAAATTCTAAGTGTTTTTCTTACTACCAAATATAAACTGTTGACTATAAACTTCTTATTGTCCGTAATACGCTCCCGGTCCGTGTTTGCGATAAAAATGTTTTTTTATCAAGTGTGGATTCATGGTTAAGTTTGGATTAATGCCATAAGCAATATAAGACATTTTTGCAACTTGTTCCATAACTACTGCATTATGCACTGCATCGTGTGCATTTTTACCCCATGAGAAAGGTCCGTGGTTTTTCACCAACACTCCCGGAATAAAATCAGGATTTAATCCTTCGAATCGTTCGACTACCACATTCCCGGTTTCTTTTTCATATTCACCTTCCACTTCGGCTTGCGTCATATCACGCGTGCAAGGAATGGCAGCACTAAAATAATCGGAATGTGTCGTCCCAATATTTGGAATGTCGCAACCGGCCTGAGCCCATGCAGTGGCGTAAGTAGAGTGAGTGTGAACCACACCTCCAATGTTCGGGAATGCTTTGTAGAATACAAGGTGAGTGGCAGTATCCGAAGATGGTTTAAGTTTCCCTTCGATTACCTTGCCGTCCAAATCAACCACTACCATGTCTTCGGCTTTCATGTCTTCGTACGAAACGCCCGAAGGTTTTATAACTACTAAACCCGTTGCACGGTCGATGGCACTCACATTTCCCCATGTGAAAATCACCAATCCGTGTTTTACCAGTTCAAGATTTGCATGAAATACTTCTTCTTTTAATGCTTCTAACATAAATCTATTGTGCTGACATTTAATTATCTATCAAATATTCAAATTATAAGTGTATTCGATACACTTATAATTTTGTGCAAATATATATATAATATCAATATGTAAACACAAAAAAATCTATGTTTTACAACATAGATTTGAACAAGTTTAAAATGAAATGATCTATCTGAATTCTTGCTATTTAAGCCCAAAGTCATCTTTGGTATAATGCCGGTTTTAGTGTGACGAAAATTCCGTTACGGAAGGCATATAGTAAATCCGGTTACACGGGGGAAATAAAAACACGACAACCCCGTAACACGGGATGCATCAAGCACTTTTATTATAAGAATTGGTTTGATATTCTTTTTTGTTAAATTCGATTTTATCTGGGAACAGCAAAACAACAATATGAATTTCATCATCTAAAGATGCTCAAGCAAGCAAAATCTCATGCAAGAGAATTTTTTTTGAATATCTTTTTGAGAAAGTTGAAATAGAGAATTGAATAAGTATAAAAAAGAGTCAATCCAGGATAATATCTCCATTAATATATCAATTAGCATCCTTATGAGACTGTTTAAATTCCTTTGGTGTATTTCCGGTTGATTTTTTAAATGCTGTAGTGAAATGCTCCATGCTTGCAAATTGTAGCATATAAGCTATTTCTTTTGCAGAATAATCAGTTTCCAGAAGCAAGTGTTTAGATTTGTTGAGTCTTAATTCGTTAAAGTATTTTGCAGGCGATGTGCCGGTGTATTGCTTGAATTTTAATCTGAAAGCCGAATAACTGACATTTAGTTTTGAAGCTAAATCATTCAAATTAAGCTCTGTAAACACATTTTCATTCATGATGGTTTTAGCCTGTTCAATCATTTGAGACTCTCTTTTTGCGGATGCCTTATTTTTTGACTCTGATATAATCAAACCCAAGATATGCAAAAGCATACCCGACAAATATACCTGTGATGACTTTAAGCCGTTCTTGACAACGTCGATGGAACGCTGAAAAATTCTTACAAGTTCTTCATTAAATCCTACATCAACTACCTGACTTTCATTCAGAAAAAAGGATTTAATAAACCTATCATAAAGCATGTCTGTTTCAAACCGAATGAAGTATTCTTTCCATTCTGTTTCGTTCACATGGTAATATTCGTATTTTTGGTTGGGCAATATAAACAAAATATGACCTTTATGAATCTCGATTTCTTCTACTCTCTCAAAATGTACATAACCAGAACCTCTAGTAATATAAACCAGTTTGAACTCATTAGAAATTCGTCCTTTTTTATACTGATATTTATAGTCTTTAATATTAGATGCTCTTGCAATGTTTTCATTTGGCAATATCGTTTTGCTGCCAACTGAATTTATTGTAAGACCAAAATTTAATTGATTGTCCTCTATCAGAATGTTATTAAACTCGGATAGCAAATCGTTATTATTCATAAATCATCAATTTGAAGTATTAGAAACTGTTTAAAAATAAATCTTAAATTATTTTCAATTAGTTTTTAGGCTAGTTGTGCCTTTGTTTTTCGAAAAATAGCGGGCTATTTGAGAAAAGGGAAGGTGCAAATAGACAAAAAAAAATGAAAAACAATAAGATAGTTGCACTTACTAATAAAGTCAGAGTCTCATATCTCATTTAAAACTATAGATAAACCTTGATTAACGTTTATTTTTAAACAGTTTCTATATAAAACTATCGTTTCTGATATAAAAAAATGAGCTTAATTCATTGGGAATAACAATATTGTTTGTCAATTTCCTTCCGAATTAAGCTCAAAGATATAAAAAATTACTTATATAACGCTCCGTAAGTCTGACAAGCCCGGTAATCAGCACGTTCCACATCCATTCCAACGGCAGCCCAGGCACTTGGGCGGAAAATTTTGTCAGTTGGTACGTTGTGCATACAAACCGGAATATGCAATATTGAAGCCAGCGTAATCAAGTCGGCACCAATATGTCCATAGCTGAATGCACCATGATTTGCATCCCAATTATTCATTACCAAATACACATCTGCAAAATTTCCTTCACCAGTCAAGCGTGGTGAAAACCAGGTTTTAATTGAAGCAACAAAACACTTTATTAACTACTTAACTCCTTAAAAACATTAAGGTTAAGACCTTCTTTGTCAAATTATATAGTTTTAAAATCAAAATTCCAAGAGAGTCGAAGTTCTTTATAGTTACCTTTGCCCCCACTTTAGAAATAATATGAAAAACAAATCATTCTTAGCATTCGACCTTGGTGCAACCAGCGGACGTTCCATTTTGGGAACGTTAAATAACGGGCGGTTACAAATGAAGGAACTAACCCGTTTCCCGAATCAAATTCTGCAAATTGGTAATCATTTTCACTGGAACATCTATTCTCTTTTCGAACATCTTAAAGCCGGATTGGTAGCTGCTAAAAAAGAAGGCATTGAAATATCTTCGATTGGTATTGATACCTGGGGCGTGGATTTTGCACTGATAGCCGAAGATGGCAGTATTCTTGGTGCTCCATATGCCTACCGTGATCCGCATACTGTTGGAGCTCCGGAAAAATTCTTCGAACTCGTTTCCCGCGAAAAAGTATATGAACTTACCGGAATCCAGGTTATGAACTTCAATAGTTTATATCAGCTTTACGCTTTGAGTCAGGATAATAATTCATTACTAAAAGCTTCGAAAGAAATGCTTTTTATGCCGGATGCATTGGCTTACATGCTAACAGGAAATAAAGTGGTGGAATATACTATCGCTTCTACATCTCAGATTTTAAACCCACGTACTAAGAAATTTGAAGCACAATTGCTTGAAAAAGCAGGTGTTCCAACTTCCATTTTGGGCGATGTAGTTATGCCGGGTCACTTGATTGGAACGTTGCGCGTCGATTTAGCTGAAGAAAGCGAACTTGGCAAAGTAAATGTGGTAGCGGTTGCCGGACATGATACCGCATCAGCCATTGCAGCAATACCGGCTGCAAATGAGCGATTTGCTTATTTAAGCTCTGGAACCTGGTCGCTTATTGGTATTGAAGTGAAAGATGCAATTATCAATGAAGAAACATCGGCGCTTAACTTCACCAACGAAGGTGGTGTGGAAGGAACAACCCGTTTTCTGAAAAACGTAACCGGTATGTGGTTATTGGAACAATGCCTGAAAGAATGGAAGAAAGAAGGAATTACCTACGCATACGAAAAATTAATTGAGCTCGTTAAGACTGCTCCGGCATTCAAATCGATTATTGATTCTGACAATTCTAATTTTGCCAATCCTGTAAGTATGACTAAAGCAATTACTGATTATTGTATTGCAACTGGTCAGGAAGCTCCATCGACTCATGAAGAATTTGTACGGTGTATTTTCGAAAGTCTTGCGTTAAAATATAAGTATGTAATTGAGATTTTGAAAAAATTAGCTCCATTCGAAATTGAAAAGCTCCATGTAATTGGAGGTGGGTCTAAAAATCCATTGCTCAATCAGTGGACTGCCAATGCTATCAATATTCCGGTTGTTGCCGGACCTTCAGAAGCTACTGCCATTGGAAACATCATGATTCAGGCTAAAGCTGCAGGATGTGTAGATTCGCTGCAGGAGATGCGTCAGATAATAGCAGAATCGGTACAGTTGGACGAATATTTGCCTGAGGAATCAAAAGTTTGGGCAGAAGCATATCAAAAGTTTATCAATGTAACGGGTCTTTAAAAAAACAACTCCTTAAAAGGAATAGTTGTGTAACTTAGGGAAATTGTAAATCGTAAATGAATAAATCGTAAATAAATATATGGCTGTAGTAGTTATTCTGCCCAAACAAGGGCAATCGGTTGAGAGTTGTATCATCACCGAAATCAAAAAGAAAAAAGGAGATACCGTAAAAAAAGGAGACGTTCTGTTCTCGTACGAAACTGATAAAGCTTCGTTCGAAGAAGAATCGCCTGCTGACGGTGTGGTATTAGAATCTTTCTACAACGACGGCGACGAAGTGGCTGTTTTGTTAGACATGATGGTTATCGGTCAGCCCGGCGATGATTATGCTACATTGTTGCAAGGTGGTGCACCAGCCGTAGAGGCGCAAGGCATTGCGCCTCAAGAAGCAAAAGTGGAAGTTGTTGAAACCACAAAATTGGTGAACCAATCAACCAATCAACTAAGCACAGACGGATTGCAATCCGTCTCTACCTTCATTTCTCCACGTGCTAAAAATCTGGCCGAAAAAGAGGCTATTGATGCTTCGCAACTTTCCGGTTCAGGTCCAAAAGGGCGCGTGATCGAGAAAGATGTAATGGCAGCCCTTGAAAACCGTCCGAAAATGACGTCGTTGGCTAAGAAAATTGCTGCCGAAGAAGGTGTTCAACCACAAGGTGCAGGTTCGGGATTGGCAGGAACTGCTAAATCTACCGACTTATTACCACCTCCGGTAAATGCTGTTTATGGTGTTGATTATGCTGACACGAAATTGTCGAACATGCGTAAACTCATTGCGAAAGCAATGCACTCATCGCTTCAAAACTCGGCACAACTTACTCACCACTTGGGTGCAGACGCACGTCGCATTCAATCGTTACGCAAGAAAGCCAAAAAAGCTTTCGAAGTCGGAACATTGTCGACCAACCTCACGATCAATGATTTTGTTTGCTTTGCTGTTATCAAAGCGCTGAAAAAATTCCCGAATGTAAATTCACATTTCTTAGGCGATTCAATACGCTTATTCAATAAGGTACATTTGGCACTGGCTGTTGATACCGAACGTGGTTTAATGGTTCCGGTGGTTCGCAATGCGGATGATTTGTCAATCGTAGGCATGGCCAATCAATTGAAAGAAGTTGCAAACGCTTGTAAAAAAGGGGCTATTTCACCTGAATTATTGGCTGCCGAAGCCGCTACATTCACCGTTTCTAATCTTGGAGCTTACGGTGTAGAAATGTTTACGCCAGTTATCAACTTACCACAATCTGCCATTTTGGGTGTGAACACCATCGTGCCACGTCCAAAAGATTTGGGAGACGGAGTTTATGCATTTGTTCCATATATCGGTTTAAGTTTGACTTACGATCACCGCGCTTTGGATGGTGGGGAAGCAACTCGCTTTTTGAAACAAATTGCCATCGAAATTGAAACACTGGAGGTAGATTTATAGAACTGCCCCCTAACCCCCTGAAGGGGGAATCAGAAAGAGAACCCCTAACCCCTAAAGGGGAATTAGAATAGTTCCGTCTCTGAAATCTGGCATTTTTTTTAAAATAATATATCTTTGTTTCAAAACAAAATAACAAATAATACTAACCAAAATTCCCCCTTTAGGGGGTTAGGGGGCAAATATATGTACGACTTAATAATCATCGGTGGTGGTCCAGCCGGATATGTAGCTGCAGAACGTGCAGGACATAAAGGACTTAAGGTTCTATTGTTCGAGAAAAAAAGTATGGGTGGTGTGTGTCTGAACGAAGGATGTATACCAACCAAAACAATTCTTTATAGTGCCAAAACGTACGAAAATGCTTTGCATGGCGATAAATACGGTGTGTATGCTGATAATGTAAGTTTTGATTTTGCCAAAATCATGGCGCGCAAAAATAAAGTGGTAAAAAAATTGGTGGCTGGCGTGGAAGGCAAAATGAAAATGCACCACGTAACGGTTATCAAAGGCGAAGCCATGATTGTAGGACGTAGCCCAAAAGGTGTGGAAGTTAGCTGCGCTGGCGAAAGCTACTTGGCTGCTAACTTGCTAATTTGCACGGGCTCGGAGGCTTTTGTGCCGCCAATTCCGGGATTGGCAGAGGCAGGTGATATTATCCTGACCAACCGCGAAATTTTGGATTTGAAAGAACAACCAACATCATTAGTCGTGATTGGTGGTGGCGTTATCGGAATGGAGTTTGCCAGTTTCTTCAACAGTTTGGGAACAAAAGTGACCGTTATTGAAATGTTACCTGAAATTTTAGGTCAAAACGACTTTGAAATTTCGGCGATGCTTCGTGATATTTATGCCAAGAAAGGCATTGATTTCAACTTGCTTGCCAAAGTGGTAAAAATCGATGGCAACAAAGTTATTTTCGAAAAAGACGGAAAAACGGAAGTTATCGAAGGTGATAAAATACTTGTCAGCGTTGGTCGTAGGCCAATTACCAAAGGATTTGGGTTGGAAAATCTGAACGTGGAACTTTTCCGTGGCGGTATCAAAACGGACGAAAAAATGCGTACCAATGTTCCGAATGTATTCGCAGCAGGCGATGTAACCGGATTTTCTTTATTGGCACACACTGCCAGCAGAGAAGGCGAAGTGGTGGTGAACAACCTCACCGGTCGCCCCGACATAATGCGCTACAATGCTATTCCAGGCGTAGTGTATACAAACCCTGAAGTTGCAGGCGTTGGCGAAACCGAAGAATCGGCCAAAGCAAAAGGTATCGACTTTAAAATCGCGAAATTACCAATGGCTTATGCCGGACGTTTCGTAGCCGAAAACGAAGGTGGCTCGGGACTTTGCAAAGTGTTGACAGGTGCTAAATACGGCGAAATAATCGGTGTACACATGTTAGGAAACCCTTCAAGCGAAATGATTTACGGAGCTTGCATTGCCATCGAACAGGAAATGACACTGGCGGAAATGCAGGAAGTGGTTTTCCCACACCCAACGGTAAGCGAGATATTTAAAGAAACGATATTTGCGTTCTAGTTGCCCCCCAACCCCCTAAAGGGGGAGTAATGGGAGCATTTCAGATTATTAATGAAGTACAGAATTTAATCATAAGAAATCATTAAACATTGCGCTATCTTTTCCCCTTTTAGGGGGTTAGGGGGCAAACAAAATCAAAATACTAACCAACTAAAAATACGCTCACAATTCCCCTCTTTCTTATTCCCCCTTCAGGGGGTTAGGGGGCTGGGGTTAGGGGGCTTCTTTAAAATTATGCCAAAAGTACAGCACATTGATCCGTCAGAAATGCGGAAAGCAAGTTTTGTGGAATTCTCGCCAATTCCGGTAAACCAATACCAAAAAACGGTAAAAGACGAAAAAGGTAATTTCACCAACGAAGAGTTCAAAACCATTTATCATGATATGGTCTTGATTCGTGAGTTTGAAACCATGTTGAACCAGATTAAAATAACTGGTGCCTACAACGGAACTTCGTACAATCACCCCGGTCCTGCTCACTTGTCTATCGGACAAGAATCAGCAGCAGTAGGTATGGCGTGGACGTTGACCGTTGACGATTTTATCTTCGGCAGCCACCGTTCACACGGCGAAATCCTTGCCAAAGGGATGTCGGCTATTCACAAATCGGACGATAAATTCTTGATGGACACAATGGAATCATTTTTCGACGGAATCGTTCTTGCCGTAGTAAAAAAAGATTTTACCGGCACTACCAAAGAATTGGCTCGTCGCTTCCTCGTTTATGGAACATTGGCCGAAATTTTTGCTCGCGAAACAGGTTTCAACCGCGGTTTGGGTGGATCTATGCACGCATTCTTTACACCATTCGGTGTGTATCCAAACAACGCTCTTGTAGGTGGTTCGGGTGATATTGCCGTTGGTGCAGCATTGTACAAAAAAGTAAATCGCAAACCGGGTATGGTGGTTGCCAACATTGGTGACGCTTCTATGGCTTGTGGTCCGGTTTGGGAAGGTATCAACTTTGCATCTATGGATCAATTCCGCGAATTGTGGGAAGGTGACATGCAAGGCGGTCTTCCGGTGATTATCAACATTATGAATAATCAGTACGGAATGGGCGGTCAGACCAAAGGTGAAACCATGGGTTATGACATTGCTGCTCGTATTGGTGCGGGTGTAAATCCGGAACAAATGCACGCTGAGCGCGTTGACGGTTACAATCCGTTGGCCGTGATTGATGCTTACAAACGCAAACGTGTTATTTTGGAAGAAAAACGCGGTCCGGTTCTGTTGGACGTGTTGACCTACCGTTACAGCGGTCACTCACCTTCTGATGCTTCGTCGTATCGTACCAAAGAAGAAGTGGAATTGTGGGAAAAACAAGACTGTATTGCTACTTATGGTCAACAATTAATTGATGCCAAAGAAGCTTCTCAAGCTGATCTTGATGCAACATGGGCTGATATCAAAGCGTTGGTTTTCGACATGTTTGTAAAAGCTATCGACCCTGTTATTTCTCCATTGATGACCAATCCACAAAAAATTGGGGACATGATGTTCTCGAACGGTTCGGTGGATTCATTCTCAACTGCTACACCTGACGTGTTGATGCCATTGGCTGATAACTCTCGTGTGAAGAAAATTGCTACCAAAGAACGTTTTGCTTTTGATGCCGATGGAAAACCATTCAGCAAAATGAAACAATATCAACTTCGCGATGGTATTTTTGAAGCTATGATGCACCGTTTCTATCAAGATGCGTCACTCATTGCTTATGGTGAAGAAAACCGCGATTGGGGTGGAGCATTTGCCGTTTATGGCGGTATGACTGAGGCGTTGCCTTACCACCGTTTGTTCAACTCACCTATCGCTGAGGCTTCTATCGTGGGTACTGCCATTGGTTATGCCATGTGTGGTGGACGTGTGGTTCCTGAAATTATGTATTGCGATTTCTTGGGTCGTTGTGGTGATGAGGTATTCAACCAAATGCCTAAATGGCAATCGATGAGTGGTAATGTATTGAAAATGCCTATCACGCTTCGTGTATCGGTAGGATCGAAATACGGCGCGCAACACTCGCAGGACTGGACTTCGTTGGTAACACAAATCCCCGGATTGAAAGTTTGTTTCCCTGTAACTCCTTATGATGCAAAAGGTTTAATGAACTCGGCTTTGCAAGGAACTGACCCGGTGGTTTATTTCGAAAGTCAACGTATCTACGAAATTGGTGAGCAATTCCACAAAGGCGGTGTGCCTGAAGGTTACTACGAAATTCCTTTTGGCGAGCCGGATGTAAAACGCGAAGGTAAAGACTTGACCATTCTTACTGTTGGTCATACGCTTTATCCAGCTTTGACAGCTGCCAAAGAATTGGAAGAAAAATACGGCATGTCGGCCGAAGTAATCGATGCTCGCTCGTTGGTTCCATTCAACTACGAACAAGTAATTGAGTCGGTAAAAAAGACAGGAAAAATCATTATCGCCGGCGACGCTTGTGCCCGTGGTTCATTCCTCAACGACTTTGCAGCCAAAATTAGCACCCTTTGTTTCGACTACCTCGATGCTCCGGTTTGTGTGTTGGGTTCACGTAACTGGATTACTCCTGCTTACGAACTAGAAGATTCATTCTTCGCACAACCAAGCTGGTTCCTCGACGTAATCAACGAACGCATTCAACCGTTGGCAGGATATATTTCCGGTCAAAACTTTACCGATGCTGAGTTTATTCGGAGATCGAAATTAGGAGTGTAGAAAATTTGAATTAGTCGGAGTACAACTTTAAGTAATGCTCCGACTAATTTATTATGTACGAATTGATATGCAGTTAATTAGAGAGAAAATTGAATTGATTAATGATTTTCGTAATTCTTATATTGGTTTTATAAAAAAAATCGATAAAAAGATCAACTGCAATATTGATACAATAACTTGTCAGTTTAATGACTTATGTAAATATTTTGATGATACATTAGAACTTTTGATAGAAAAGCCTACAGGAAGAACTTATCAAGAAAAAATGTTTTATATTATTGGAACTATCCAAACGGTTTATATTCAGCAAGACTTATTGATTGAAATTTTTCGTGTTTTTCATTGCCAACCATTAACTAATGATAATTATAGACTCAACAGAGATATTAGAAATGAATTAGTTGGTCATCCTATCTCAAAATGGAGTGTTTCTGAAGCAGAAAAAATGAAGAATGTGAAGGCTGGTGACTTAAAATCGTCAGTATTTATAAAAAGTTTATCATTTGATTCAATTTCTTACGGAAAATATAACCCTTCAAATATTGATGATCCAAACAGACTAGAAGTTGTCAACATAAATGATATTATTTCGCGCCATACACTTTATCTCAATGAAAATTTAGATATAGTGTTGAATAAAATAGTAACTGAAACACAGTCTGTTGTTAAGG
>JBBQMQ010000079.1:0-11717 GCA_038329115.1 Bacteroidales bacterium | reverse complement strand
ATCGGTGTTCTTGTCCTTGCGGTTGAACGCCTTGGAGCTAACCACATTCTGTCCGCGATGGACATACGTGTTCACGTTAGCAAATGATTTTGCCATTTGACCCATGACTGGATTTTGAGATAAACTCATAATTCTAGGTATCGTCCTCTGAACCAAAAAAGCAACACGCTTTTTATCGTGATTCTGACGATACAAAAATAGAGTAGTTCAAAATGACGATTGTTACACTTGAAGTTCAAGTTGAATGAAATAATTTTTATGTAGCTTATAATGAGCAAAATAAAATTAACCGTATTACATTGTTATTGGATAAAGTTGAATGTTTTAATTATGACTTTAATAATATTCAAAAATAAATGCAAATACAAGGTTGACAATATAAATATATTTATTACTTTTGTCAACATTATTTATTATGAAAGAACTTATGGAAAACAATTTTGCCAATAGACTCATTTCCGCGCGTAAAATGAGTGGAATGTCGCTTCAGAATTTAGCTGACAAGCTTAATAATGTTGTTTCAAAGCAATCGTTGAGTAAATATGAATTAGGGCTCATGAAGCCCGACAGCGATTTGGTAATAGCTATTTCAAATGTATTGAAAGTACCAGTTAATTATTTTTATACGGAGCCTGCAAAAGATATACAGTTCCAGAATATTGATTTTCGAAAATATTCGACTAAACTTACTGAAACTGAAGAAGAATCAATACAGGAAAAAGCAAAAGAAGTTTTTGAACGCTATTTTGAACTCGAAAGTTTATTAAACTTAGAAGAAGAAACTCAGTACTTTCGGTATAATAAACCTGTATTAAATGCAATGGATGCCGAAAATGCTGCCACTACTATACGCCAAGCCTGGAATTTGGGTTACGACCCTATTCCCGATGTAGTTGAAATGTTAGAAGACAAAGGCTATAAGGTGGTAGAAATAGAAACTGCCGGAGCTTTCGATGGATTTAAAGCGGATATTGGTAAAGAAAAAGTAATTGTTCTTCGGAAAATTGAGGATAAAGATGATGTTGTTCGCAAACGCTTTACTGCATTGCATGAACTGGCACATCACACACTTATTTTTCCGGATAATATTACTCAAAAAGAAGAAGAGAAAATCTGTCATGCCTTTGCAAGTGCGCTTTTATATCCTGCCGAGATGGCACGAAAAGAGTTACAAAAAGACAGATTCCATTTCTATGAAAGAGAGCTTGTACTTATTAAACAGCGTTGGGGAATTTCATTTTCTGCGATATTCAGCAGGGCATTAAGTCTGGGTGTAATAAACGAATCTGTTTACAAACGATTCAATATTGGATATCGCTCCCGTAAATATCATTTACCAAACAATGAACCCGGCAGATTTGGTAGCATTGAAAAACCGGTACGCATGGAACGTATGGTGTATATTGGACTGGGAAAAGACATGCTCAGTATTAATGAAGCAGCCTATTATGCGGGTATGTCTTCGTGGAAACTACAATCTGAACTAAATCAAATGGTATGAAAGTAGTTATTACATTCGGAAATCGAATAATGAATCTTGGTTTGAATATAACATCTTAGTTACCACAAAGATAATTGATCATTATTTTTGTTATCCTTCAAAGGGTAAAAAACCCCGATAATGAAAAGGCCCCGCATTTATATCTGCGGGGCTTTCGTTTTCCATTGCATTGCTTTAGCAATTTTTACAATGTCAATAGCAAGCACAGTGCTTATTGCACTAAATGGTTTACAAAAACTGTTAGGTTTGTCTATCAGACAGATCGAAGTCTATACTAATCGGGCAGTGGTCACTCTGTTTTATCCAGTTTTCAAAACTTCCTATTTCGATATGACTTACTTTTTCGTATAGGTCTGCCGATGCAAAACAATAGTCAATGAAGTATGGCATACTTTCTTTTCGATGAAAATAAAAGGTCGGATGAATTTCGCTTCCCTGTTCTTGATTATGAAATTTATGGTAAACACTATGAATGTTTTTCTCAGCTAATATGGCAACAACTGCCGAATGGTTTCCGACTTTATGCTGTTTATCCCAAATTACATTACTATTAAAATCTCCTGCCAGGATTATTTTTCTGCCATCCAACAGTTCTTTATAATAGTTTACGGCCTTCCAAACCTGTTCAATATATCGGCTTTTCATCTCATTCCGGTTATTTGCCCAAACAGCAAACAAAGTAAATTCAACCGTTCCGTTCGAAACAGTTATTGGGACAATGTATTTAAATGCTTCGTTGTACTGGTCCGATAGTTGAAATTTATAATCACTATACGAAAAAATGCCAATTCCTTTGTGTTTATTATCTCCAAACCATAAATAATCCCCTGGCTTTTCGGTTGCTTCCTTAAATGCCAGTTTATCCGGATGCTCACATTCCTGAACAACCAAAATGTCCGGTCGTTGTGTAAGAATACTGTATGCCTTTTCCCTGAATGCTCCCTGACAATTCCAAGTTATTAGTCTCATCATTCAATCAATTCATATTTCAACTCTTTCAGTTCATCCAAACTCTGAATTTCTATGGGTTTAAACTGAAGGAAAGGATTCCATGCATTCCATTGGCCGGATACTGGCATAACCCAATCAAAACATTCAATATATTGTAAATCCTTGGACACGAGAAAGAAATAATGATATATGGATTCAAAGTAGTCTTGTTTTATCTCCGGTCTTATCCGTTTAGTTTCTACTATTTTTAGAAACTCATCCCTCTTTTCTGTGATATGGGGTAGTATTTTACTTTTTACATCATCATCAGTGCATTCCATCCAAAAACAATCCATTTTTACATGATGTGATTGACTATCGGATTCAGGCCATATTAATTGTGTTTTCATATCTTCTCAATTATATTATTTCAATACTCTATAACTTCCAATTGATGAACCATCAACCATCTGTTTAATCCCATAAAACTGTTGCATCACCTTCTTGTAAAACTTCTTTACTGTGACACTTGGGGCAAACAACTACATTACTATCCATTTTGAAAGTACCACCACATTTACACTTTCCGCCATCATTAAAAGTATTTTGTGATAAGCCAGGCAACCTCTTAATCACTTTCTTTTTGCCACAGGTATCACAATATTGATAAGCTGCAATAAATCCTTCACCCTCAAAGCGAAGCCATTCTTTGCCACAGTTATTGCATTTTATGTTTCTAGCTATTCCCATTTGTGATAAGTTATTGCTTATAACCCTCAAACTGTCGCATGTCTGTGACCTGTTTTTCTTCTTTTTATCTTTATTATTGACAGGATTGCCGCTCGGCTCCCAATATCGGTACAAGTTTTGCCGCTTGGTTTACCAAGAAATCCGCGCCAGCTGGTGAATCGAAGATCAACTTAGTTAAAGACGCTATGCCGAACATATGATTATTTATAACCTAGGAAGAACATGGTCAACGTGATGAAACAACGTCTGAATTACTTCAAAAAAACTTATAACGAGTAAAAAACTCCTATTCTGGTTCTTAATCCTGTCCAGTCTATTAAATTTCCGGATAATATACTTGTATCAATATTTAATCCAACAGTAACTCTGGCAGATATTCTCTTTGTTGCATTATATGATAAACCGACATTGGGTTCCATAAAAAAGTTGGTCTGAGTCAGGGTTTGGTTACTGATATGAGTGTCTACATTATAAACTATAAGCGATTCGAAAGCATTTAATTTTGAACTGATTATTCCTAATTTAAAGTTAGTAAATAAACAAAGTTTGCTGTTCAGAATAAAATTATATTCGCTCTCTATTCCATACTGATAAGCATTTAAAATCATATCCAGTTGATATTCACCTGAATAATCACTTAAAAAATTTCTACCGCCGGTGGTCAGGTAAGCTGCATTTATTCCGAAAAGGATATTTTTATCTAAATAATAATCTATGCTAACTGAATGATTAAAATAACCCGGAAATTCTTCAACCGACCTAACAGGCAAGACATTATTTCTAATCATTTCCTGTTGCTGATATTTTAGATTAGCCATATTATACAAACCATAACCAGATTCATAACCTATTCTGAATGATTGACCAAAACCAGTTACTGGTAATAAACAAATCAATAAAATTAATTTTTCTATTCTATTCATGTAATTTTTCTGATATATCGATGTACATTCCATTTCCCGAAATTAATTTTCCTCCGAATAACCTTGGTTTAGAACTAATACATCGTGTGCTGTATATAGTTTTCCCGGTCGTCAGGCTGATAATATATGCATTGCTTAAATCGGCTACAAGCAAAAAACCTGTCAGCGGATCAACATTACATAAAAAGATATTACTGCTGTTCATTTTAATATTACTCCTGTTTATTTTAATTGTATTTATTAACGAAAAATCAGCTGCATTTCTTATTTCCAGAATGTCTGAATTTTCTTTTGTGAGGTATAAGGTGTAGGTACTATTTCTGTCGAACAGACATGAACGATACACATCAGAGGATGTATAGGATTTAGAAACAACCGGATTATTAAATTCAAAAATATTAATGCCGGTTGTACTCACCACACAGGTATATTTTGCATCGTTCGAACTTGAAGTTACTGACCATTGATTAGCTGACGTGTAAGACGTCAAGGGTTGACCGGCAATAATTTTCTTATCGGCAACATTAATATATTCAAGCCCATTGTTTCGCGAAGTCATGACTACCAGTTCATTGTCACTCATACTCATATAATCCGGATCACGCAGAAGAGGCATGGAGATGTTGGTATCCAGATTTTTATTGTTGTAGATATATAAATCGGTAGGCGAAAGTACTGCCACTTTGGTTGAATTAGTTGGACAGGCATTATTTCCGGTTGTTGTTGGACTCCACCATACCGATTTGTAATTTTGTAAAGTATTGATATTTCGGCTGTAAACATACCCATAAACAGTATAATACAATACATCTTCTTTTAAGTTATAGGAAAGATTCAGACCTCCTAAATTTACAAAAGTAAGGCCCCAATGATAAAAAACAGTATTCATTGTAGCTTTCGAAGGATTTATTCCGGCTGAAGATGTATAAGATTCTACCTGTAAATCGAATGCGGAATAATCTTCAAAACCGGCCTGATGAATGACAACGGATGTATCCAGATTGTTTTTTAGCAAATCTGTATTTGCATCGTACAAGTAATGAGGATAGTATTTATATATGTATACATGATATTTTGTTTTATAGGTTGACTGATTCCAGTACAGACGCAAGCTGTCTAAGCCAACTTTTTCAAAATGTATAACCGGAAATTTATAACTGACCCCGGTATATGCATAATTGGAGGATCTGTTATTATTTTCACCTTTAATCAGAACGTATATCATTGCTGAATACCCGAATCCAATATACATACTATCGACGATAGAAGTTACGTTTATGTCCTTTATTTCAGCTTTTCCATTCGAAGGGAGATCCAGATTATAGGATACAAACAAATCCGGCTTGTTAAATTTATCCCAGCTTATTTTGAGAAACCCTTCTTTCGTTTTCGAAATAACCGGATTACTTATAACCGGTCTATAATAATTATTTATTTCCAGTATCCATTCTTTTTCAACCTTATAACCTTCAGTTCCCAGATTATCGGCGATACTGGTTGTACCGCTATGAGTATAAATGGTTGCTTTGAGTTTATATATACCTGCTACGTAATCTCCGGCATCGATTGATATGGAACCCGATGTATTCTGAGTGCTTTCAATCTCTTTATCACCCAGGCTGAATTTTATTTCCCACACATCCAAATGATCCGTATTGAAATCGTATGACAGGTTTACTTTGCCATAAATTAATACCGTGTCCTGAATTGAATTTAAATTTAAAACAAATGAATGAGTTTCACCTGGTTTTGAAAGATCCCGGAAGTATTCTTTTGTAAGTTCATATTCACATCCACTTGAACCGAGAATAATGAATGCCAGTAAAAGTAGTCTGGATATTGTTTTTTGTTTCATATTTTTCTGAAAGATCAATTTAAAACCTCAATGTAATGCCTATTCCATTTTGCGTTAGGCCCATTTGTATATCATATGCGTTGTTCATTGAGCCTGTCCCTGATTGATTGGAGTTATAGTGATTAATTGCTTTAATCAAATTTCTTTTGGTAGCGATATTTACGGGAATGTCAACCACCAGAAAGCTAATTCCTACTGCAAGCATTGACAAATCTACACCCCTTCCTGCAATATAAGTTCCAATCGGGTATCCAATCAGAAACCCACCGGCACATCCAAGAATAACTGAAATACCATTCGACAATTTTGCTGATTTTAAATACTTTGTCGCCTCTTTATCTGTTTTCATTAGTTGGGTAATTTGTCGTAAATTGAGAACATGACCGTTTTGTTCACAACGATAATTTGAGCCGACATTAATTACCTGAATACTATCGTTACTATTTTGACCGAAAACTGAAATACACAGTATCAGGCTGAATAAAAAAATAACGGACTTTTTAAACATATATAATTGAAAATTACTACCGGCAGTGGTTCGATGAATATTTTTGAAATCTGTGAGTGTACGGATACAAATAAGCTTAATAGTAAAAATGGTTTTTTCATTTTTCTTGTTAGTTATTTTTTGTTTTTAATTGTGTTCTTATTATTCGGGTATTTACCCATGCTGCCACGCTATTTATCTTAAGGCGTTACTCGCACGCTGGCGCAGATTTGTAATTCGCGACATATATACATCTTATTATCAGCTTGTAAAATGTTATTTTTTTTATTTATAAACTATCCGTGCTATTTCTTTATCTGATTAGCACCGATTGCAAATCGGCGCTAGCGTGGTATATAGTCGATTATCATTTGATAAGTTTCTTCGTCTCTTTTTTCCATTTTATCACTTAAAATTTCATTCCAGTCTTTTTTCCATTTCTCTTAGAGCAGCACTTTTATTTGCAGGATTTGACGATTTTTTTGATGTGAAAATTTTCCCCCTAGTTTGTTTTTTGGATTTAGCTTTCGAGTCTCCTTTTTTTTGAGTTTGTTTGTTTTTCACAGGCGGCTTAACATACTCAAGTATTAATTTCTTTCTCTTAATCACATCATCTCTGATTTCTTTAAACTTAACTAAACGTTTAAGTACTGATTCAAGGGAAAACGAACGAACAATCTGTATTGTGTATTCAATTTCATTTTTAATGTATACAAAACCCTCATCATAATTCGGTTCGAAGTCTTTTTCAAAAACGGCAAATGTTGTTCCAAAAATTATAGCACCTTTTGGAATAGTTGATTCCAACTTATTGTATGTCATTAAATTATCATCAGTCATTCTTATCAGTCTACAAAAATACACGAAGTCATTAATTATTAGTCTTGTGAAACATTGTTCAATGTTTTCAAAACTAAATTCATCTATTGTACAAAGATATTTAGCCATCAAGAGTTTGCCTTCTTTGGTGTTTGCCTCTTCCTTTAACTTTTCTATTCTTGTTATGTAACTCCTCTTCTCTTCAGTCAATACCTGCCGAGGTTTTCTATTAAAGCTATTGACAGTTTTGCGGATATAATTATAATTATGCTCTGTATCAGTAAATAAAAACTTTATTGTGCAATTTTCAGAACCATCCTCTGTCTTGATTCTGCTATCAACTTTCCAAGTATCTTCAAATCTACTTGGAATAGGACGGTATCCAAGTTTCTTTTTATCTGTAATAAATACTGCTATATATCCCATAATTTTCCGATTTAGATTTTAATTTATAAAGTTATTATACCACTCTTTAAGTCCCCTTTAGGGGATTTAGGGGCAGGTTTGGGGCGGGTTCACCCTCTCAGCGCCTCCCTCAGCACCTGCTGCAGCAGTTTTTCGTTTTGCTCCTGACTGGCCCGGATGCTTTGCTCCAGCTTATCACACACCTGCATCAGATGGTCTAACTTGGCTACTATGCGCTCTTGTTCGGGAAGAGGGGGAAGAGGAATTCTCATATTATGAGATTGAGTTACTGATATATTATTTTGACCTGCAACACCTTTTGTATCAATCGAATTTATTTCGCTCATTTCGTTTAAAAACCAAAAAATAAACGTGTTCATTGCTGAAAGGTAAGGTCTTATCAGAACGGCAGCTTGATTAAAATTACATTCAGGCAAACTATCTGGGATAATTGCTATTTTACCTAATGGGGGTCCTACAATATTCATTATCACATCACCTGGATATGCTCTACATCTTTTCAATTGACCATTATGAACTTCAGGCTTTATATATTGAGGTTTAAAGAAAAAATCAATTTTCTGATTTCTAAGATTATACATTTTTAGATACGGTATGCCATATTCAACAAATGAGTCTTGTGATGGTGTGCTTCCACTTGTTATATACGCAACATCTCCCAATCTACACCACACCCAATTTTCAGGAATCTCAAAAGGAATCTCATTCTCATTAATTGGCGGAAGTGGTTTCTCTTTTTTGCCCGATTTTGCCTTTTCATCTTTTATTTTCTCCAACAAATCCTTTCCATTCCCATCCGCAGGATGTTGAGCTACTAACTTGCCTTGCATGGCTTCACGCAAAAAGGATTGGCGAAGTTGTTTTACAAGGTCGAGTTGGTGAGTGAGTTCGGTATCAATTGATTGATTATCTTTATAAAGCGACTCTAATTTGTCAACCTTTTCAAATAATTCTTGAAATTTGTTATCTGTAATTTCATTACCAAAAATTGCTACAATTTCATTCTGTGTTTTTATATCACATTTTGGAAGTTTTAATGTTTTTAGTTTCTCTGCATTTACATTTGGCATCGCAGAACCTGATTTCATTTCAACTATTTGACTCCAAAATGTATATGAATTTAAGAAACAATTAATAAATTCAATATTTACATTTGCCTTTAGTCTTAATCTGATTAAGTAGCTTGCAAACACAGCATTATTTGGTGGATTCTTTACAATAAAACTTTTACCGGTAGTTCCACCAGTACGAGCAATTAAAATATCATTTTCATAGAGAAGATATTTGCTTTCAGAATCGCAATTACAAAAAGGAACATTATTCCAATTTACATTTCCATTATTAATATCAGTAATTCTTACAAATTTATGGGTTCCATTTTCTTGAGTTGAATCAGTATATCCATATTGGGTTGATTCAAGATAATTTAGAAGTGATGTTTCCGAATAATTTTGAGACAAATAAGACATTAATACTGTGTTTTTAATTTGTCTTAATATTTCATCTTCTGTGTTGATAAATGAAAGGGGTATATACTTTACATCTACACTCATTTCACCGCTTCCTTTAATTGGTTCAATAACTCGTTGCTTTTGGTGAAACTTTTGGCAAGCATTGTCATCAGTTCGGCGCTGTTGTATTCGTGTGCTTCTTCGGCTTTGGTTGGGTTTTTAATGTCCAGGTCGTAACCCCGCTCTTTGATGGTGTCGATAGATACTTTCCAGCAAATGTCGCTTTCTTTGCGGTCGCTCCACCATTGTTTTATCGGTTCAAACTCCTTGGCTTGTATGGGTTTGGTTTTGTTGTAAGCTTTTACGCCTTCGGGCATGCGGTGTTCGTAGTACCATACTTCTTTGGTAGGTGCGCCTTTGGTAAAAAACAAGAGGTTGGTAGCAACCGTGGCGTAAGGTTGAAATACCGAGTTTGGCAAGCGGATAATGGTGTGCAGGTTGCAGTCGGTGAGCAGTTTTTCACGGATGCGTTGCTTCACGCCATCGCCTGTGAGTGAGCCATCGGGCAATACAATGCCGGCACGTCCGTCTTTTTTCAGCAAGTGAATCATCATAATGAGGAACAAATCGGCACTTTCCTTGGTGCGGAAGTTCTGTGGAAAATTGCTCTCGTTGCCGTTGGCCACAATGCCTCCAAATGGCGGATTGGCAATGATGGCGTTTACGCGGTGTTTCTCGGTGTAATTCGTCAGCGGTTGGTCCAGCGAATCGCGGAAAGTGATATTCGGCACTTCTATGTCGTGCAATATCAGGTTGGTGGTTGCCAGCAAATAAGGTAGCGGCTTGTATTCCCACCCAATCACATTGTCTTGCAACGATTTACGGTCGTCCACGCTGTTGGCTTGCTTTTTCAGGTGCTCAATCACAGTGGTAAGGAAACCACCCGTTCCGCAAGCAGGGTCTAAGATCCTTTCGCCAAGTTGAGGGTTAATCATTTCGGTCAGGAATGAAGTAATGGCGCGTGGTGTGTAGAATTCACCGCTTTTGCCTGCACTTTGCAGTCCTTTCAGAATGGTTTCGTACAATTCGCCGAAGGCATGACGGTCTTTGGCAATATTGAAATCTATCTCGTTAAGTTTATTCAGCACCTTGCGGATATTGATACCGCTTTTCATGTAGTTGTTATTGCCTTCAAACACTTCGCGCACAATGAGCGCACGGCGGTTGCCGGTACTCACATCAATGTTGCGCATGGCCGGGAACAATTGGCGGTCGACAAATTCTAGCAATTCATCACCGGTCATTCCTTCGTCGTCGCCTGCCCAGTTGCCTTTTTCACCGTTTACCCAGTGGAATTTATCCGGAATAGGCGAAGTATAATTGTCATCTAATAATTCGAGTTCTTTGTCTTTGTCGGAAAAAATCTTCAAGAAAAGCATCCATCCCAACTGTTCTATCCGTTGTGCATCCCCGTTCAATCCGGAGTCCTGCCACATAATCTGCTGTATGCTTTTTAAAATGCCTGAAATGTTACTCATATTATTTGTTTTGTAAATTGGGCTAAATGCCCAATTTTATTGAATTTTATTCTTTTATGATTGGCATAAATGCCAATTTGGTCTTTTTTTTTGAAAATGGGTTAAAACCCAATACAATTTATGGAATAAATGCGAATTCAATTCATGAATTGCCTCCTGATATAAAATATTTTAAATCAAATTGGCTTTAGCCAAATCCAAATCATTGAATTTTTCAAATCCATATTTTTCAATCAATTCATTGTATTCATTTTCCCATGATTTGCGGGAATGATGATCTTCCTAATTTTTGATGTAATTTCTTATTCTATCAATATGTGATTCTGAAACAGAAACCGCGAAATACTCATCCTGCCATTCAAATTTCCCATTGGTTAAACCTTCTTTATTAATCCAGAATGATGATTCCCCCTTGATTAATTGCATTATTTTTGATATTGTTTGATCAACACCCAGAGAAACAAGACAATGACAATGTTGTGAGTACCCATTTACAAAATCGACAAAAATGCCTTTTTCCTTTGCATTTTCTCTGATATGATGCCACACCTTATCTCTAATTTCTTTTGTCTCAAGATAGGGCTCCCTGTTTTTGGTACTCCAAACAAAATGGATATATATTTTTACAAATGGCATAATACTTAATAATTATTTGGCTAAAGCCGATTGAATTTGAATATTTGGTAAGAATGGGCTAAAGCCCAATCCAATTGAATTTTATTTTTTGATGACATAAATGCCAATTTGATTTATTTTTTATAAAAGATAGGTTAAAACCCAATCCAATTTATTCAGAATGACAAATTCATAAATTTATTTGAATGGACTAAATGCGAATCCATTTCATGAATTCCCTCCATTTTTAAATGAAGAAATTGAATTGCCTCCTGCTTTATGAATTGCCTCCTGCTTTATAAATTGCCTCCTGCTTTATGAATTGCCTCCTGCTTTATGAATTGCCTCCTGCTTTATGAATTGCCTCCTGCTTTATGAATTGCCTCCTGCTTTATGAATTGCCTCCTGCTTTATGAATTGCC